>DAXV01000070.1:426-15229 GCA_002506595.1 Acidilobaceae archaeon UBA158 | reverse complement strand
TATTCTTTTTTATTTTTATTAAAAGGAATCCTCTTTATATAACCACATTGTTTACATTTAATCGTTAAATAATGCATTTTACCTTGAGATCTTATTCTTATAGTAGACGTAATACCTGGTATTAGAGTTACATAACAATTTTTACAAATATTCCTTTTTATATTTCTAGGTACCTTTACCTTATTTTTTAAAGATAACCTAAATATTAATTCATTTAATTCTCTTGAATAATCATAATTTCCTTGCATAGCTTCATTCCTTGATAAATTAAATAAAATTTCTATTCTTTCTATAACTAAATCTTCTAATTTAGCCTTCTTGGATTCCTTCTTTAGTTTGCTTCTCTTCAATTTTCTTCAACTGCCCATTATACATCTCTACTAATTCTTGCTCTGTTGTAGCATCTTCAGGTCCTTTGTCTTCTCTCCACCTTATAAATCTTGGGAATCTTATAGAAAGACCTGCACCCTCTTTTAATTTATTAAAACAACATGTGTGCAAAGGAGATAATGTAAGCTCTGCCCCAATTATTTCAGCAACTTTAACAGGCTCAAACCATAGATCAGGCTCTATGCTTGATTCAACTCTTGGATGCTTATGATCAATTATATATGGTTTAAACAAATCATACATCTTGTTTAAGTCATCATCAGTAAATCCGCTACCTACTTTACATACAGTTCTAAAAACATCATTATCAGGGTCGTATGCTGCGAATAACAATGTACCTATTTTACCACCTCTTCTCCCTCTTCCATAAAATCCTCCTATTGCAACTAAATCAACGGTATCTGTCATTTCGCTCTTATAATCTCTCTTAAGCTTTATCCATAACCAACCTCTAACACCAGCTCTATAAATACTTTCATCATGTGTTGCCTTTACCATAACCCCTTCAGCGCCTTCTGATATAGCAGTTAAGAAGAAATTCCATAATGTCTTTGGATCATCTGTTTCAATATATTTTGCTATATTTATTTTTTCACTTTCATTAACAATACTTTCCAAAACCTTTCTTCTATAAGGCAAGACTTTTCTTGTTAAATCTTCGTCTTCATTATATAATACATCGAACAAAAAAGCCTTAACTGGTATTTCTTCAACCATTTTTTGTATATCATATTTTCTTCTCCTATGCATTAACTCTTGAAATGGTCTTAGTTCTCCAGTATCAGTATCGTATGCAACTATTTCCCCTTCAAATATTACTTTATTTGACTTAACACTTTTTTTAATTGCTTCAACGATATCTGGATACATATCTGTTATGTCTTCTAACCTCCTTGAGAATATCCTTACATTATCTCCATCTTTATGAAATTGACCCCTCTCTCCATCATATTTATATTCAACAAACGCTCTTCCTTGGACTTTTTGTAATATCTCTTCTGGATCACTAAGCCTCTCTGCAAGCATTGGTCTTATTGGAGTTCCAATTTCAGGTTTTAATTCTTTTATTGACTCAATTCCTTGAGTTGCTATTATATGAGCTATTTCTCCCAAATCGGCCCTCAAATTATATGCCCTTTCAACAATTTCTCTATAAGATGTGCTTCCTCCATAGGAAATTGAAAGAGCATCTAATATTGTTGCATCTCCTATGCCTAGCCTAAGTCTTCCTTCCAAAAACCTGACTATGTATCTAGCTTCAATTGGTTGTGCATCTTTTAACAAACCAGCTATGAGTCTTAATTTTAAGTCTCTACTCCCTTCTCCTTGAGAATATGCTATCTTCAAAAAGCTATCAAATACCCTACCAACAGTTAAATAAGTAGTTTCTCCGCCAATAAATTCCATTAAGCTAGCCTTCTTCTGTTTGCTTTGCGAGAAGTTCTCTGCTACCTTTCCTAAATCGCCAACAGAATTATATATTTTATTGACTTCTTGTTCAGTTTTTCCAAATGCAATTGATAATGCTTGAACTATTAATTTTTCCCCAACTCCCAATTCAGGTATATCTTTCCAATCAGGACCTAATCTACCTTGAATTAAATAAACTACCTTACTTATAACCTCAGAAGGTGTATCTTTTATTAATTTTACAAGTAATTGAGTCAATGATATTCTTGAAGTTATTTTCTCCATGCTATCAAATGTTTCTGCAACTTCTTTAAAAGGAAGATCATTTTGTACTTTACTCATATATATCCCCTTCCTAATATATTTATGTAATCCTATACCTATAAGCTGAAATACTTTTAATCGATTAAAAATATATTAAGAAATATAATCATTTTTAAATTATAAATCTATATTTTGCTAAATCCCAAGTTAATATAGTGTTTTTGAATACTTCTTTAGCCTGTTTTTCAATCTCTATTGCTTCATATCCTTCATACCTTGAACTAATATGACTTAATATCAAAAGAGAGGCTTTAGAATTTTTTGCATTTATAGCAGCCTTTCTACCGGTACTATGAAAGAATTGATCCGCTTCTTTTTCATTTTCATCTGAAAATGTTGACTCATGAATTATAATATCAGATTCTTTAATGCATTTTGTCACACTCTCACAAGGTCTTGTATCCCCTGTATAACTTATTCTAAAAGGATTTATTTTAATTAGCATTGTATCACCATAGGACTCTATGTATTTTTCTACGTCAGGACCAGGATAGATACCTTGTTTTTTCATTTCATCAACATTAATCCTAGGTCTTAGGTTCCATTCCAAAGTATAACAATATGCTTCTCTAGAATGACATGCAGGATACCAATAAATATTTACTCTATCACCTTTTTGGTTAAAAATTTCTAGCATGCCTTCGAGATTTACTTCGTATAAATTTATATTAAATCCCAAATGAGCACCTTCCACATCAAGCGTTTCTCTAATAAATCTTATTACATCTCCTGGAGCAACAATGTTTAGAGGTATATTTCTTGTGTTCAAATACATTGATTGCAAAAGACCAGGTAAACCATTTATATGATCACCATGACCATGGGTTATTATAATATTTGTTATTCTGGTTAAAGGTATATCAGCCTGTTTAAGTCTATATTGTGTGCCTTCTCCAACATCTAGGAGAAATATATTACCTAACCAATCTTTAATTGCATATGAAGCTGTAAACCTATTTTCTCCTGGATACGCCCCTCCTGTTCCAAGTGTTATTAGTTCAATCCATCTTGACATTTTTATCACATGTTCAATACTATCTCTTATTTAGATGATATAATAATTTTAAAAATGTTAACCAATATTATTTAATGATTATATTTTTTATTCTATAATATTCCTTTTCCCAGTCAATCTTAAAACCAATTATTCCTATTATAATAAATAAAAATGTTAATATTATTGCAACATCCGGCTTGGAAATGGATAAAATATATGATGTTAAACTAATTACTTTTAATTCTATAAATATTTCAATTGTTGTTTTCGAAAACTTTGCTAAAGAAGTAACTAAAATCATTTTATATAAAGATGTTTTAGCAGCTCCTGCTGCTAAATATAAATAATCATCAAATGGCAAAATTGGTATTATAGCTAAAATGAATAATATAATATAAAACAGATATCTATTTGATATTTTTGATAATAAATTAACGTTTTTATTTTTTGATAGATGCTTTTTAAAAATATCTCCAAAATAATACAAAATAATTTTAGACAATATTGCCCCCAGAGAGGCTAAAATTATCAATTCCCAAAAATAAATGTAATTGAGTTGAACTAATATTGTAGCAGTAACAACTGTATAAGGAGGACCTCCGAAGGGAATGGAATTAGATATAAATGATATCCAAAATATTATCAAGGAATAATATAGGATATTCGCCATTATATCAGCTACTCACTTAATCTACTTACAGTCTCAACTTCTACATCTTCAACTCCTTCAACATTTCTAATTATTGATTCTAATTCTTCTGTTCCTCCTTCTGTATTTTCTGGCATTGAAACTAATAGAATTAATGCTTTTAATCCAAACGCAACAGGCTCTTCTTTACTATCAATTATCTGATATCCTTCAGGTAAGTATTTTGTTATTTCATTCTTTAAATCATTTAATTTAATATCCAAAGAATTTGGCATAACTTTTAATAATACTGCAACCTTTGCCATATCTATTCACCTAAGGACCGATAAACCCACAATTCGGACATTTATATTGCATTCCTTGTTTTCTGCACTTGCTACATCTCCATATTAAAGCTTTTCCACAGTTAGGGCAATAAAATGCTACCGCTTTCTCTCTCGGATGAATTATTTTTCCACAACTCGTACATATTGGAGGTTGTACAGTATCTAGCATATCAAGCTTCTTAATAGCTGTTACTGACATCTCTATTTGCACCTCATATTATTATAAATACAGAGTTTTAAAATCTTGTTATTTTATTATTTAATTTTTAAAAATTATTTTAAAATATTTGAAAACTGAAGATTACCTCTCTTTACAAAAGATATTTTAGAATTTCCTGGGATTCTTAGCAGGATTTCATTTTCATCTAATGCTTTTAAATATATCTTTTCTTTACCATTAAACATCTTTGCAAAGCCTTCTTTTAATTCTACTGCTATCTCATGTTGTTTCTTTTCACCAGGTAATATCCTGGAATATACTATTGATCTCTCTTTTACTATATCTTCATTTCCTATAATTACAATTGGCAATCCTTCCTTATTTATTGAGATTCCTAAGTATAGCTCCATATTAATTGGCTTTAGAAAATTCTTTTTACCATAAATCATAAATGAACCTTTAGCCAGATATTCTCCTGATGGAGGTGATTTAGAAACCTGATTCCCTAATACCCAATAAGCTCCTACACTTCCCATGCCAGCTTTCCATGCCTTACTATATGCAACAGCAATAATTGCTGCATCATTAATATCTTCTTCTCCAATATTTTTATTATTAGTAAATAAAACTACTGAAGGAGATCCATGTATATCTGCATGAATATAAATATCTTTTTCACCCAAATATTTTTTGACAACACTTTCATTTTGGTCCGCATCCCTACCCCCAATAGCTAAGAAATTATTTCTAGTTATTATCCAATGATATTTTTCGTACCATTCCTTTTTCCTGTTTTTTATTAAATTCTTTATTTTCTCCACTTCAATTTTTTCTTCTATTTCATTAAGTTTTTTCATCATATCATCTATAGAACTCATTGCTTTCTTAGACTTTGACCTTAATTCTCCTGCCTCTCTATAAAGCCTAACTATAGCCTTATCTAAACTTTCATCAAAATATACTTTTATTAATTCTCCATTAAAATTTATTATAGCATATTTTTCTTTATTATTAATATTAACTACATTTTCAAGAATTTCTTTGTTTTTAATTTTTTCAACAATTTTCTCTATTTCTGAATAGTTTTGAGCAATAATTTGAGCATTTTTTTCTAATTTTTCTGCCTCTTCTATATACTTAGAAGATAATATCTTATTTTCTTCTATGCTATGCATTATTTTAGATTTTTCTTCTTCTAGCTTACCTCCGATTGCCTGGCCTATTATCATATTAAAGTAATCATCTAATGCCATGTCAAAAAATTCATATTCATACATCTTACCTCCAGTCTCTAATATGCTTTTTGATACAAATGGAGTTGATTGAATAGGCTTTTCATCAACAAAATAAATATAGCCTTTTCCTTCTAGACTCATTCTTACTAATTTCTGTAAATTACTAATTATATTATCTAAAATTTCTTTATTAATAATCGAAGGATTCGCATTTTTTTGTATGCCAGATAAATATAAAACTTCTTCTGCTACTTCTCCTGGTAAATTTAAGCCCATAATTAATCCTCTTGTTACATCGTTATACCTAGATATGGCATTTATCATTTCTTGATAATCTAACTCCCAAGGTTTTCTTTCAATTATTTTTGGAAATACATACTTTATTTTAGGCTTTATTTCCCTATCTTTAAATTTAACATATTTTGTCGCGCCAATTATTTGATCATTCTCATCAACTAATGTTACAACACCCTTTGGCAATAATTCTGTAAATAATTTAACATTATTAAATAATGAAATTTTTATTAATCTATCAAATCCTATTTGTTCTACTGAGCTAATTTTTTGATCTCTTATATATTTTCTTAATAGCAATACAAATGGCTTATCAACAAATTCATTAGGTGGCTTAATTCTATTACTGAAGTGAATTCTCAAAGAAGGCTCTATAAGAAGTATATCACTCATTTTAATCTTAATTTTTAGCAATAAATATTGACCTTCATAATAAACATTATCTATTCTTTGATTTAATATTTGCTTACCAGTCGTATTTATCCATGAATATATATCAAATGAAGACATAGATTTTCTTGCCATATTTATTTCCCCATAATTACCATGTTCTTTCGACTTTCCTATCCTTAAATATCCATTTAAACTTTTCATAGACAGAGCAATCTAATATAACATCGTTACCTTCTCTTATTACTGATAATCCTTCAAGAGGATTATCAGGAGGAGCCGGTAAAAACTTTGGCTTTATTATGCCAGAATATATGAATTTTTTATTTATTCTTTTCCACCAATATCTACCATAATATTCATAAATAATTTTATTTTTACCGGCTTTAGTCTTGTATACTTTGTGCACTGGCTTTAAATAATAACTTTTTTGAGATATTTTTGCGTTGTATAAATATATTTTTTCCTTTATTTCATTTAATATATTAATTATGTCTTCATATCCATTATACACTTTTATCTTACATGATGGGGGCTCATTCGGCTTTTCTAGTTCATTCCCCACTAAAGGTCACCTCGTCGCAAGGCATTTCATAGCCCCTTTTATATAATTATCTTATCGCTTTAATAAAATCGTAGCATATAGACTTTAAGCCGGGGCCGGGATTCGAACCCGGGAAAAACGGGTCTCCATAACGATGGGCATAGCCACATTATTACTGCAGCCCGCCGCCTTAGACCGCTCGGCCACCCCGGCCCTTGCATTTATTCTAGAAATAGTAAAAGATTTTAAATTTCCTCTGCAGATCTGACTATTTTTAATTTCTTTTCATTAAAACAAATATTAACTGTGCTATTTTCTTTAAATATTTCCCTAGAAAATATAACAAAATTATGATAATTTGTCTTTACGTTATAAATAAATCCGCTTTCTTTGATATTAATTTCCTCTATTTTTCCCTCCAAACTATTATCACAGCACTTGTTTTTGCAAAGAATTACATCTTCTGGTCTAAAAACCAAATAATTGTTATTAGAAATATCATTCTTAAGATCTGCCTGGCTCAATATATTTTTTATTTCAGGATCAATTTTATTTAACAATATAATATTTGAGTATCCTAAGTATTCAGAGAATTCTTTTGTTCTTGGATTATTTATCATTTCAATAGGGTCTCCTTCTTCAATTATTTTACCCTTATACATAAAAACAATTTTTGTAGACAATTCAAATGCATCTTCAATAAAATGACTAACATGTATTATTGTTGTAGTTTTTGCTTTTACAACTCTCCTTAATATATCCCTTAAATTTCTCTTTACATTAGGATCCAAGCTAGATAAAGGCTCATCTAGTAATAAAACCTTAGGATTAATTACCAATGCTCTTGCTATAGAAACCAGTTGTTGTTGACCTCCACTTAATTCCTTAGGCTTCTTATTTAATAAATTTTCTATATTAAGCAAAGAAGATATTTCTTTTATTTTACTTTCTCTTTCCTTTTTGTTTAGCTTTAACATTTTAAGACCAAATTCAATATTAGACCTAACATCCATATTATTAAATAAGGAATAATTTTGAGTTACATAACCTATTCTCCTCTTCTCAATCGGCAAATTAGTTATATCCTTATCATAAAGCACAATTTTTCCACTTAATGGCTTATAAAAACCCAGAATTGTTTTTAATAAAGTAGTTTTACCACTTCCATTAGGTCCAAGAATAACATAATATCCATTAGCTTCTATGTCCAAGTTTATTGGTCCCAAAGTAAAATTATTTAGTTTTGTAACTAGATTCATTATTGATAAGGCTCTCAACTAATGCCTCCTCAAATTAATGATAATCCTAAAGAGAATAAATACGCTAATTATTATCGCTACCAGTGCAGCTGAAAACTTAACAGCTTCGATTAAACCTAATCCTACATAGCTCTCGTATATGAAAACAGGAGATGGATAAACTGTTGTTTTTCCTAATATAACATAATATGCTACAATAAATAATGCTCCTGCTTCAGAAGTAGCTCTGGCCCACGTTAAAAGTGCTCCATTAACTACTGACCTCCAAATATTAGGTAGTATTATTGAAAAAAAGGTTCTTATTTGGGATGCTCCTAAACTCCTTGATATCAATTCAATTTCTGGATCTATACCCTTAATGGAAGATTCTGCAACCCTAATAGTATATGTAGAAGATAAATAAGAAACAGCTAATGCTGCACCTAGAATTGTGTCAATAACATTTATACCATATTTATGAAAAATTGGGCCTAAACCGTATTGAGAAGAAAATGCCAATACTATCATAATACCAACAACTATATGCGGTATAACTATAGGAATATCAATTAGTGTTTCGATTACTTCTTTAAATTTAAAATTATATCTCGCAATAATATATCCTAATGGAAGGCCAAAAATTACTGCTGAAACTGCCGCACTTGTTGATATTATAAATGTAACATAAATTGCAGCTAGAAATGACCTATTCTCAAGTGAAGCAATTATACCTTTACTACCTACAATTATTAATACTGCTAATGGATATGCAAAAAAGAATAAGAATATCAAAGAAAAAACAATTATTATAAAAATAAATATGTTTACTTCTTTTTTCAAATTCATCACGTTATGGGAATATAGATTCCAAGTTTGTTTGGTTTACAGGAACTACAAATGGTTTAATTACTGCAGGCACATTACTATAATTTCCATAAACTACTCCAGGTATTATTGGATTAATTCCATAGCTCTTTAATATCTGTTGGCCTAGAGGACTATATATAAGCAATATGAAGTTTATTGCAGCTTGTGGATTTGGTGCATACTTGGGTATTGTTATTGTATAAACAACTGGGTTGCAAGTAAATGTTTGAGTTGTCCCTAGTTCACTCCATGTAACATTTACTTGATGATAGTAATTTACATATGATAAATTACCTAAATTAATCATAGGTGGTAATGTTATATATGTTATATTATAACCCTCTTTTTGATATGCTTGTGTTTGAGGTAATGCGTTTGATAAGTATCCTGATAGTATGAATTGCACTGAGTTATTGGTTGTCATCAATGTAAGAAGATCGATTTCAGTATTTCTCATTTCATATTTATTTACATTATTATAAACTGAATCATATAAATAAGATGAGTTGCCAAAATAAGTTAATCCAGCTAGCTTTAAAACGCATTGAGCTTGATATCCACTAGGATCTGTAAACGGATTTGATACTCCTACTACAGCTGATGAATTTTTAGCAATTATATAAAATATTTTTCCCCATGTTTGATTATATTGGCTTGAATTTGGTGGCATACTTTGGGCCTCTTGCCATAATTTATATACCTGCTTTCCGACGCTTGTCTGCAAATCTACTATGATAACCATTTGTGTTATTCCAAAAGCTATTTCATAGTTAGCTACATTTGGGAACAATACCTTAGGTATTGTTGTTGTATCCGCAGATGCAACTATACTAAATTCTTTAGTTGTGTTTTCTGTAGATGCTACTTCTCCACTACCTTTAAACATTGGTGTACCAACACTTAATTGAGGGTAATATTTGCCAGTTATATTGAGTAAACTACCGAATGCAAATTTTAATGTACCTGCTGCTCCTATAGCAAACGTTGAAGATGCGGAGGTTTTATTGTATTCAGTGGTAGTTATTACTGACACGACTTTTCTTGAAAATGAGGCATAACCTACTGATACACCTATTACTAGACCAATAATTAAACCTACTATTAAGTAAATCCATATGTTTTTCATTTTTTATCATCCATCATTTAACAATAACATTATTATTAATAAGTATTATTATATCGAATGCAAATATAATAAAATTTATCTTTTAACGATTTCATTTTTTAAATATTCTTCTATAGCCTTTCTTATTATTTCACTTCTATTACTTTTAGTTCTTAAAGTTACTTTATCTAACTCAAATAATGTTTCTGTATCAATTCTAAAACTAATTATCCTTAACTCTTCATATTTTTTACTTTGACTATACATATTATCACCTATACATAGGTATTACCTATGAACCTTTTTTGTATCGCGAGAAATTTCATAACTATACTAATTCTCGAAAATAATAAAAATATTACGAAAGTAATCTAAAGAAAAGGTTAAATTTCAAATTACGATCCAAATAGATAATGGGCCGCCGTAGCTCAGCGGGTTAGAGCGCCGGACTCATACGGCGTTTAACCGAAATCGAAAATGCCTGAGCAATCCGGAGGTCCCGGGTTCAAATCCCGGCGGCGGCATTTTCATAAAAATAAAATTAAAAATTAATTATATATTTATTAAATATATATATTTATTATGGATTTAAATAAGAATGGAGCATAAAGACCTATAATGAGCAATGCCAATGCAGATATTATTAATGCTGCAGTATAACTTTTTCCTACTGAAATATGATTTTCTCCTTTAGATAATATTTCTCTTGAAGATATTATATAATAAACTGCACTTATTCCACTATTAATTAGAGCAATCAATACAAGCCAAATACTATATCCTGATGCTGATAAGAATAGGTAAAGTTTCCCCCAGAAGCCTAAAAGCGGAGGTATTCCTAATAAGCTAAATAACAATATTGAAGCAGAGATTGCAGCAGCAGGATTTGCTGAAAGCAATCCATGGAGATCGCTTAATTCTCTCTTTGTCTTTCCGACAAATGCAAATAATGGAGTCTTAGCAATTCCATAAGCTATCGATTGCAACGCTACAGCAAATAATGCAAGCTTTAATAAATTCATTTCTGCATTTCCTGCAAAATAGGCTGCAGCTGCTATTGCTGCAAAAATATAACCAATTTGTGCCATACTACTATATGCTAATATAACTTGGAAGTTCCTTGATGTTAATGCAGCTATATTACCATATATCATGCTGCCAACAGCTAACGATGCAACTAATAATGCCACATAGCCAGCTATACTGCTACTTCCATTAATTGATGAAGCCATAATAACTATTGCTCTTGTTATAATAGCAATAAAACCTAGTTTTATCACACCTGCAACAAATGATATTCCTCTTCCATCTCCTCTTCCATATACGCTTGGTAACCACCAATGGAATGGGAATAAGCCGACCTTAAAACCTAAAGCAGCTATTATTAAAAGAATTGTTAATCCAGCCAAACTTAAACCAGTTTTTGTAGTTGGTGTTAATGAAGTTAACAGAAAACTGCCTGTATCTGGTCTTGGAGCGATTGAGAATACAGCTACCCAAAATACTAATATTAGTGTTCCAATCATTCCAACCATAATGTATCTTATAGATGCTTCTTTACTTTCTTTCCCATCTGGTAATGAAACAAAAACATAGCTTGCTACAGATACTAAAAGCCAAGATGCTAATATCATTAATGCATCAGTTGCACCTGATAAAAAGAACAATCCAAATAACACTAATGGTATTAAGCTATATAAAGCTGGTCTACTTGACCATCTTAATCCATCATTTCCTACTGCTATAATATATATTATAGATGTTATAGATATGCCTAATAATATTAATGATGTAAATGAATCCTGAACAACCAGGCCATTATAAAACGTTAAATAATTATTTAAACTTGTAATGAATGTTAAAATTGAAACAACAAAAAATGTACCAATTCCTGCAGCACCCATAGCAGCTGGCCACACACTTTTATCATTCTTTAATCCTAAGATGGGTGAAAGTAAGCTTGTTGCCAATGTTATATATAAGAAAAATTCAATAACTCCAATTTCCCACATCATTTATCACCAACCAAAGTAAACAATTAATATAATAATACTAGCCATTATTATATAAAGGGCAATCAAATAATCCGTCCTTCCCCTGAAAAATGCTCTTAAACCCTTAGAGAAAAGCTCTCCAGCCTTTGGTATAACATAATGATAGAATAGATCTATAGCAGAGTTTATTATCCCCATTAACCATGAAAGACCCATAAATGAATATAAGAATAAATAATAAATAGCAGAATTGATAAACCACCTGTCATATAGGAATGTATGTAATGATCTAAGAACTGAACTTCTTTCTAATAATGCCATAAAGTTATATCTTCTTAGATATAAATAAGATATTATCGCAAAGTCTATTATAATTAAAACTGTTATTAGAATTGTAGATGTATCTATAACTACGTTATAAACAGGAGATGCTTGAATTCCTAAAGTTTCAAATATACCTATTTCTAAACCTTTTCCTGTCCAGAACCATAATATACCTAAAACTAATGCTGCTAATGATAAAATAGTATAAGGCGCTAACATTAATACCGGTGCCTCATGCAAATGATGTTCTTTACCTTTAGACTCATTATATGCTGGTTCGTGAAATACTCTTATTATTAACCTTGATATATATGCTGCTGTAAAGAATACAGCAAATACAGCAAATAAGTATATACCTAAATAACCTGTTTTTGCAACATTTTCTAAAACTAATTCCTTAGCAAAGAAACCGCTAAATGGCGGAATTGCTGCCAGACTTAAACCAGCTAACCACATAGAAATTGTTGTAACTTTCATATATTTAGAGAAGTTTCCCATATCATCTATAAATCTGCTATCTGTTGCATGTAATGCATAACCTGCTATTAAGAACAATGATGCCTTAAATATTGCGTGAGCCAATAGCATTGCAATACCTGCTAATTCCGCATCAGCCATTGCAGAAAAGTTATGAGATGCAACAAATAAACCTCCTGCAGCAACAGCTAATATCATATAACCTAAATATTCTGCAGTTGAATACGCTAAAATTAACTTGAATTCATTGCTGACAATAGCCATGGTTGCCATAATAAATACTGTTGTAACTGCTATTCCAGCTACAATATAGAAATATTCTTGAGTTTGGGTAACAGCTAATGAACCCACTCCTAATGCACTGGCAGCTATCGCTCCAACAAAGAATATGGGAGCAAAACGTAATACGAAGTAAACTCCAGCTTTTACCATAGTTGCTGCATGTATTAGCGCGGAAACCGGTGTTGGGCCGGTCATTGCAGTTACTAGCCATTCATGGAATGGGAATTGCGCACTTTTTGCTAATGCTCCTAAAGTAAATATTAGCAAGAATGCAGTTAACATACCTTTAGATGCTAATAGTCCCATCCAAGTTCCAGCAGTTGATTCTATTGCCGGTATGCTAAAGCTATTTGCGATGAAAAACAAAGATGTAAAACCTACAATGAAACCTATATCTCCCACTCTAGTAAAGAGTATTGCTCTTATACCACTTGTACTTGGCTCAAAATACATAGGAAGCCCCAATGCCTTCCTCTTCGGAACACCTACCCAATATTCTTCTTCGTCGGTATACCAATGACCTATTAATGCATAGCTTGCTAAACCTGTTCCTTCCCATCCAATAAACATTAAAATTAGATTGCTTGCTGTAACAAGCAATAACATGCTGCCGACAAAGAATGAAATAAAGAAGAAATACCTTTGCACTCCCCAATCATTTTTCATATATTCTATACTGTAAACGGCTATTAAGAAGCTTAGCCATGATACTATTGTAGCCATTATTGCACTTAACCCGTCTAAATATGTACCGACCTTAATTTTTAATAAGCTTACCCAATAGGTTGACGTTTCTGCAAAAATTATTTCATGCTTAATTAAAACATCATATAGTGCAATTGTTGATATTATAGAAGAAATAAATATGCTTAACACACTTATTATATTAAATACTTTTTCATTTCTAACTCCAAATAACCAAAGTAAAGCAAGTATACCTGCACCTATAAATGGTGAAAGCCATATGGAACTCCATTCAAACCAATTTGAGTATACCATAACTGCCATTTATCATCACCTACTTAAAAAAGAAATAATAAATGATACGACAGAAGTATTTAGATTAGATATTAACGGATTTATTACTAAGAAAAATACAAAACCAAATATTGCAATGCCTAATATTGACAATTTAAATACATCAATTTTTTCTTTCATTTCTATTTTAGTTCTAGGTTGACCATAGAATATTCTCCTCATCATTATAAATGAATATGCTCCCGTTAAAGTTAAAGAAACTATTAATAGAGCTGTAAAACCGATAAGGGACGCTAAACTTCTTAGCATATATGATTGTACCAATCCCATAACGACTAAAATTTCACTCCACATTCCTACGCTTGGAGGTAAACCCGTTAAATTCATAAATCCAAACAATGCTAATGCTGCTGTTAATGGATATTTTCTTGCCAATCCTCCCATTTTAGTTATATCTCTAAGATTGTTTAGTTCTGTAATAAATACTCCAGCTGACATGAAAAGTATTGCCTTACCTATTGCGTGAGATAAGTAAATCAACATTGCCCCTATTATTCCATATGTTGTTAAAGTTGACAATCCTAATAACATATAGCCCATTTGGCTTATGCTTGAATAAGCCAGAAATCTCTTAAAGTCTTTTTGTCTTAATGCAACTAATCCGCCATATATAATTGTAATAAAAGCTAAACTCATCAAATATGGCCTCCAAGATAACATTATTGTTGGGAAGAATTGAAAAACAAACCTAGCTATAGCATATCCTGCGAGTCCTATCAAATTAGGAGATAATAATGCCGAAATTGGTGTTGGAGCTTC
>DAXV01000070.1:0-373 GCA_002506595.1 Acidilobaceae archaeon UBA158 | reverse complement strand
GCACTTCCTAATACTGCTTCTTCAGATCCTACAGGAACTAATGACCCATTAACTAAATTCATATAATTAAATGAACCTACTAAATAGCCAAAATATAATATTCCTGTTAATAATAATACTGCACCTATATGAGTCCAAACAAAGTAGAGCAATGATATTTTCCTTCTATCACCATATCCATAATAAGCAATTGTCAAAAATGAAGAGATTAAAGTACCTTCTAGAAATATATAAAATTCAATTAAATTACTTGAATATGCAATACCCAACATTGTAACAGCGAACACATTATATAATAAAGCATATGCACCTAAATTTGGTACTCTTTCATTTTCTTCTCTCATTTCTTCTATTCTTTTTGACATATATTTTA
>DAXV01000013.1:3348-4073 GCA_002506595.1 Acidilobaceae archaeon UBA158 | reverse complement strand
ATAGAAACATTGTTTAACAATTTAATATTGAAAGAAGGATTACTTGGAACAAAAGCTATATATCCTCTTACTAAGTCATAAATAAGTCCTGAAGCGTCATCTAAAGAAGGAACGATATAAAAATAATTGTTTAAAAAAGAAAAATATATAGCTGGCGGTGATGAGAAATCAAACGCACTTATTGAACCAATCCATGCGTTTGATTGAAAAGCTAAAGTATAACTACTTGTATATGATTGATTAGTCAAGTATGAATATTCTAATACATCAAAAGAAAGATATTGAGTTTGTGATATATCACCATAAGGATTATAATTAAATTGCCAATTATAAGCTAAATATCCAACGCCATTTATTACATCAGGACAAGCACACCACATATTTTGAGTAATTGGATCATTATTTACTATAAAAGCTGTTTGAGAATTGCAATATATACGAGGCGTCCCATAGGAAAAAAGATATTCACCTTCACCAACTAAAATAAATGTATTATCAATATTACCTGTATTTACATTACTAAACGAATTTATTACACAATTATTTTTGTCAAATAAAATTAATGTATTAGGTTTTCCAACATAAACATATCCACCTTCATATTTACCATTAACATAATTAAGCTCATAACCATTATTTGCATAAATAATAAAGTCAGTCAAAAAATAATAGTTTGTATAACTGTTTCCATCTGTCCCTTGATAACCTGCTATACCTATATCAAA
>DAXV01000013.1:3036-3280 GCA_002506595.1 Acidilobaceae archaeon UBA158 | reverse complement strand
TTATCAGATGGATAAACATCTACAAACTCTAAACCATTTACTTTTCCAACAGAAGATAACTCCATATTTTGAAAACCTGGAAAATATGAAGTGATAAAAAAATTAGTATAATTAGACAACTCAAGCAATCTTGATAACTCATAAACAGCCACATTGTCAAATCCTGTCCCACCATCATAATAATAAATAAAATTTTCATGCAAAGGCGGAACTTTTGACATAGTCAAGGATATATTATAATTAG
>DAXV01000013.1:1791-2941 GCA_002506595.1 Acidilobaceae archaeon UBA158 | reverse complement strand
ATAACCTAAGCATTGTAAAAATTTTTCTATATTATTATCTTCAAGATATTTTAAGCACTCATCACAACAACAATTTTTTATGATATAGTCTATATAGCTTTTAAATGTATTATCAAAAAATAATTGTCTAACAGCATTTATATAATACTGTATCAAAATTGAACCCCCGCTTCAATCTCAACATCATAACCAAGCCCAGCCCCTAAGTGTTTTAATAAGTCATCATAAGATATTTTCTGATTATGCATAGCTTTATGACTTATCAAGTCTGATATGCTTTTCATCATAAACAAAGGATTAGCGTTTGCTTCTATAAAAAACTCTTTTCCACAATCTTTACATACCATTTTCATTTTCATAAAACACTCCTTTTTTCATACAATAAATAATATAAAACTAAAATTCTATATTGTCAAGTAAATCGTTTAAATTATTTTCTTTTATTATCATCTTATCAAAGAAAAACTCTATAATATCATCTTTTGTTATTTTCTTTCTATATCGTTTTCTCATGTGTCCTTTCTTAAGTATATAACTTTTTTCTTTTGTATTTTCATAATAATTAAATAACAAGTTTTCAAATTCATCTAAGTATGTTAAATCTATAACATCTTTTACAAAATTTAAACGATTTAAATAATAATAAAATTCTTTATCTAAAATCATACTTTGCTTTTTAGTTATAAGAAGCTCTATAATATCCAACATTGATTTATCTTCATAAATCCTGTCAAGTGTTAAACTGTCATCATTTATATATATTCTTTTATCTGAAACAGTATTTAAAAGCTTTTTCTCAACATCATTAAAATAAACATATTTTTGTTTTTTTAATGATGATTTTATTTTTGTCATTCTTTTTGATTTTTGTCTAAATTCTATGCTATTATAAATTTTCTTAATATCTTCATAGTTAATAGCTTTTACATCAAAACCCTTAGCTTTTATTACTTCTTTATTTTCTTGTGTTAAAAACCCATAAACTTTTGGTAAAAGAAAATAACCTTCTTTTATTTCATATTCTAATTTCATTGCTCCAAGCTCACTATCATTTATGTTAATGTTTAATTTTGACATTTCATTTGGATTTGCATTTGTTATTATGCTATCTGTATCTATATAATAAACATCATAACCATTTTTAAGTAAA
>DAXV01000013.1:0-1781 GCA_002506595.1 Acidilobaceae archaeon UBA158 | reverse complement strand
CAGTTATAAATGAAGCTATAGCTACATTATTTTTTACAGGTATATTTATTTTCTTTCTAAAATAACAATCCAAGCCTTCTGACATAGCCATTTTATTTTCATTTTGTTTTAAAAAATCTTCATTAGTAGTAAAAACTATAACTTCTTTCTCGGACTTCTCACCAAACTTTCCATAACAACTATTCATTACAAGCTTATAAACAACTTCTAAAGCGTTTTTTTCTTTCTTATATTGCTTGCGTTTTTCATACATTTCATAAATAAAATCTTTAAAAATGTAATCGTCTTCAATAAAGTATATACCTTTAATAACCTCAAAATCAAAAACTTTTGAGTTTTGTTTTGCATATTCTATTTCAATACTTGTTAAATAAGCTTCAAAAGATTTGCCTTCTATAAATAAAAGCTTCTCATCCTTTACTGAAACTATAGAAAGCCCGATAGGTATATATTCATTAACTTTGACATGATAAATACCTAAAACACCTTCTAAATATTTTTGTGTGTATAAAGGTTTACCTAAAGGATAAACATTTCTAAACATAACATAAGGATATAAAGAGTTTACATCATAATAAAATAAATTTTTACCAAAGCGTTTAAATACCTCGCAACGCCCACCTTTATATGATAACCATAGCCATTGATGATAATTAACAAATATTTTATTCTTATGATAATCTTCAAGTAAATAATTTTTTAACAAATAATTATAAGCTAAACTCGGCATTGTAAATTTAATATCACCAAAGAAGGTAAAAGTCTCATCTAAAATCTCATAAAGATAAATACAATCTTCTTTTAAATACTCAACAACTACATTTAAATCATAATTTTGTAAATTGCTTCTATCATGCTTTATTTCTATTGTTTTTCTCTGTTTATTAAACGATTTTTCTAATTTTTCTAATGACATTGAATAAATATTCATGCTATCGTAAAAATGAACTACATCATTATTAACACTCTTAAGTGTAGCGTTTATTATCGTTGAGCCATTTACACTACACGATAAAATATATTTATTACTGTCTAAATGCTTCATAATTACCTGTAAGTCAAAGTTTAAATTATGAAAAAACACTATCTTACATTTAAACAAAGCGTTTAAATAATCATCAAAATTATTATAATATTGAAAGTCCTTACCATCATATATACCACCTAAATAAAAACTACTATTAAAATAATAATCATCATCACCTTTTACTGTCTCAATATCNNAAATATTTTTGCTTTCATATATATTTTTTATCGCTATACTTTCTTTTATAATCAGTCTTATATTGTAATAACCATAACCTTACTTCCATATAGTTAGCTTTATAAACATTTTTTTCTAAACAAGCTTTTACCTTTAAACTTTCCTCAAAATTTTCTAAATGTTTAATAAAGACATCATCAAAAATCATCAATGGATGTAATAAAAAGCTAAATGGCTCTGTAGCATCACATTTTACAATTTTTATAAAAACACCAACCCGCCAATTTAAAAATTTATTCTTGTCTTTCTTTGCAATTTTACTTAAAGCTTTTATAATTTTATTTGCTTTTAAATGCATAAAAATACAAACTGAAGCATTCTCACAATGATAAAATTCTTTATCTTCAAAAATTAAAACACTTTTAAAAGTTTTATTAAAATCCTCTACTTTATATTTTTTCTTACTTCTTTTTCTTTTCTTTATTATCCTATGCTTAGATAACTCCTTGACTTCTTTTAGTAATGCTTCTAATTGTCTGTGTCTTTCTGATGACAATTTTCTTGCACCACTTGAAGC
>DAXV01000017.1:5124-5276 GCA_002506595.1 Acidilobaceae archaeon UBA158 | reverse complement strand
ATTATTCCACTTTATTTAGACATGATTGAAGATGCTGTTATTCTTTACGATAGAGAATTATTTTTCGAGAAAATTCTAGAAAAGCTCCATAAAAGGCTCAAAGAACTTGGCCAAAAAAGTAAAAATAGGCAAAAAGTGGTACTGGAGGCTGA
>DAXV01000017.1:4609-5092 GCA_002506595.1 Acidilobaceae archaeon UBA158 | reverse complement strand
CAAAATCTTATATTAAACAAGCCGAAGCAAGGCTGATTCATGCTAAGGAAGCAACAGAAAGAGGTAATTACTCTTATTCAGGCAGTGCCAGAAGGCTGTTGAGCTACTATTTAAGGCCGCTTTGAGAATAGCTGGAATAAAAGTACTGAAGTGGCATTTTGTTGGTTCTGTGCTAAAAAGAGAATCAACTTCTTTTCCAGAGTGGTTTCAGAAGGAAATACCTGAGTTAGCCAGAATTTCAAGAAAACTTAGAAGGGAGNNTAGCAATGTATGGTGATGAAGAAGCTAATGTTTCTCCTGATGAGCTATATGACTCTAAGGACGCAGAAGAAGCTCTTAATTATGCTGACTATACCTATAAATTAGTTTTGAAGTTATATAGAGAAATTAGCAGTGTTGATGATCATTAACTGTTATGCTATTTCTATTTTTAATTTTAAGCTACAATTAAATTTAAAACAAAAGCCATTTTAAAAACATAAC
>DAXV01000017.1:755-4546 GCA_002506595.1 Acidilobaceae archaeon UBA158 | reverse complement strand
GACTCATAGGTGAAGAGAATAACAAAATAAGTCTCACATCTAAAAGTAATCTCACTTAGGTTTAAAGCATTGTTCTCATCACCTAAACTTTGAGAAACCAGTTTTAGCATATAACAATATCTATATGTTGCTGTCCTCTACATTTGTTATACATTATTAATTACAACAACGTTATTCTTTCAGTTAATACAAAATATTATTAATTTTTAATATTAAAATCTAACAATTTTGCTTTAAAAACATTATAAAAAAGGATAAAACTTTTTTCAAATTTCATATTTGAATTTAGCATGAATTTTTTTATTTTTATATAAAAAGATTATTGCTTTGATAAAATAATTCATTGATTTACCATTTGGTCTACTACTCAATACACTGATAAACTTAAATTATTTAATTATAAAATAAATTATTTTTCTTTTAATCTATGCTAGCTAATAGGAATAAAATTCTATGCTTAGCTTCCTTCGTAGTATTACTTAAGATCTAAGTAATACCATTTATTTAAACTAATATGAGCAAATTCTTCTGCTAGCTATATGATTTACCCAATATTTATGTTAAACCTATAATCAGAGTATTACCTAAGCTTGATATAAAAAGTTCATGAGAAAAGATTTTTCCCAAAATTTTTTAAAAAAATAAAAAATTTATTAAAAATGGTAGAGTTAACAGGAAGTTATCTCTACTTTTCATATGGAAACGGTAGAGTTAACCGAAAATTAACTTCTTTTGGTTGAAAAAAGGTTAACCTTATTTGCCCTAAAATTGTGTTATTTAAATGCAAAAAGAAAAGCATTTTAAAAATTTATAAATTAAAAATAAATTAAAAATAATTCTGTAATAACTTTATAAATTATAATAGATAGTAAGTTCTTGGGGGAGTAAAATTTTAAAAAGAAGCCTTTCAACATTTAATAGAACCTTGGCAGAAATCATTTCAATAATTGCTTTAGTTGTAATAATATACATATTAATTGAATTTATATCATTTTTCATTCCTAAACTACATGATTATATGTATGCTATAATAGATACTCTTTACTTAGCAGCAGGTTTATTAATAATTAGAAGCATAGGTAATGGTATTATAAGAAGCCTATTCCCTAAATACAAAGAAAGGTCTTTATCAATAGGTAACCTAGTAAAAATAATAGGTTATATTATAGTTATCATAGCCGTAATAGCATTTACGAAAATTAGCGCTACAGTGGCATTATTTGGAGGCACAGTAACAGGTTTGGTTTTAGGTTATGCTTTACAACCTACTTTAGATAACTTATTTTCTGGTATACTAATATTAGCAACGGGTTTTATTAAACCAGGGGAAAGAGTAAGAGTAATAAATTGGCGTTTGCCATATCAATGGGCCTCGAATCCAGGATATAAATATTTCTCTCCAGATTATATAATACCTGGATATGAAGGAAAAGTAGTAGAAGTTGGTTTATTTATGTCTTCAATAATAACAGATCAAGGCTATGAATTAAAGATAGCAAACAGCCATATTTTAGGTGGAGGTGTTTTTAAATATCAAACAGTATGGGAAGATAACTTTGCCGGCACTATTAGAGTAGAAATACCAATAAGTGATATGGAAGTATTTGAATCACACGCCAAAAAGGTGTTAAGCAAATTTGATAATAAAGCAAGCTTTTATTTATCTGAACAAAGCGATAAAAATTATTTAATATATTTAGTTAAAATATTTGTTCCTAAAGATAAAAACTGGTTAGAATTAAAAGATAACATACTAAGAGAACTTTTATTATACAAAAACTCAGATAAACAAAAAACGCAATAAGCCAATTATTTTAATAGGTCTAGCGATTTACAACATTTTATTTCTAATAATAAGTTTAAAAATTTTTTCTTAATGCACTGGTGGACTAAGCAGTTAACTGTGCAATTCACTATTAGCAATAAAATTGATCTCATTTAAGAAAAGCTTAAAAATACATAATTAATTACAAAATAGAGGATTAAATTGGAAAAGATTTGCATTCCGTTAAGTGATGATAACAAAATAACAATAACTTCTAGGGCAAAATATTTAGCTATTTTTGAAAACCTAAATGATAAACCAATATTAATTGAAGAAAATCCAGCATTAAATGCTAAAATCAAAAGACCAGAATTTATAAAAGGGTGCATAAAACATAATGCAAATGTAATAATTGCGGCTCATGGATCTTATTGCTATCCTTCATATAATTTAATTAAAGAAAATAATATAAAAGCATATGTCTCCGATAACTATTCGCAGATACCGCCAAAATTTTTGAGAGATTTAACAATTGGAGAAGTCTTTTATTCAAATATGTTAGCCATTTATGAAAGATTATTTTCTAAACACTAATTTTAGAATTATTGCTTTATAGCCTTAATGCCCATTGCTATGCTATCATATCTCAATACTTTAAATCCTGCCTCTTTTAATTTGCCAGATATCTTTAATGGAAAACTCTTACCTTTAACTCTACCAGGCTCTCCAGTATAATGAAACATCACACCATTTCTTTTTAATGCAAAATAAAGATTTTTATAAAATTCTATTGAATATAATTCGCTGCTATTTGATGTAAAACGAGGTGGGTCATGAATAATTACGTCAAACTCATTATGAAAATCTTTTATTATATCAAATGCATTCCCTAAAATGATTTTAATTTTTTCAGAACTTAATTCCTTACTCCACGGATTTCTTTCAGCTAGCCATAAAACGTTTTGATCTTTCTCTATTGTAATAATTTCCCTTGCTCCCATTTTTAAGGAATTTATTGTTGTATATCCTAAGCCAGTTCCTATTTCTAATACTCTAACCCCTTTTCTTACAGCTGCTACCTCAACTTTTCTTTTCGCATCTTCCATTGGAGTAATAATTTTAACTCTATGCATATGTATTCCATTAATTTCAAGAGTGGTATAATTTGTATCATCAACAGGAACCAATTTATAATAATTACTTGTACCCCTTACTTCTGCCTCATAATAATCTTTATCAATTAAAAGGATTGATCTTCTATTAACATGTTTTACCAACACATCATATTCAATCTCAAATATTTTATTATTAAATTTAATTAAAATTTTATTATTATCTTTATTAATATATTCTGGTTTATCTCTTCCGCAATTTATCGTAGTATGCTCATTCTTTATTATGCTTTCAGATTCTTTTGGTAATAATGAAATTCCTTTAAATGGTTCAAACCCAAATATTTCCAAGCTAATCCCTTATCTATAATTAAAAATTAAATATAAAAGAATTAAGTGAGCTACTTAAACCACCAATAAAATACAGAATCTTCTGCATTTATTGGATTTTCTTGATAGCTTATTTGATTATTAAAGGCATGCATGTAAGGCTTTATAACCCATTGTAAGTTTGGTTGATATTCGTAAACATATAGATAAAGATTTATAGCAATTTGTTCTGCTTTTTTATAATATAGTGAAGCTAAAGAAGTATTGCCTTGCAAAGCTGCATTATTTGCCATAATAATTAAATTATTTAGTTCATTATATTGCTCAGATTCATTTTGAAATAGATTTGCAAGGAAATTATTCCCTTGAGAAGCAAAGTATTTACTTAAGTTTTCAAAATACGAAACGTTCCATCCATTGGGAGATGCATAATCTCCAGATTGTAAATATAATGCATTAACAAAATCACTTGCCAAAGGATAATCGGGTACCCATTCAAGATTATAAATAGGCATTGGATTTTGGTTAGGTATTTGATATGACATTATTGTAGTTTGCGTCATGTATAATGGTACAGCATTTAT
>DAXV01000017.1:0-672 GCA_002506595.1 Acidilobaceae archaeon UBA158 | reverse complement strand
ATATGTTAAATTAAATGTTGGGCAATTGCTTAATTCTGATGGTGGAATGTAATAAGGTAAACCTTGGATTATCACACCACATATAGGTTCTCCAAAATTAAAATGATATTTAGCATTACCCAAGATGTTATTAATAAATTGTGTATAATTAAATGCATATGCAAATGCCTCTCTAACCAATGGATTAGCAAAATAATAGCTTGGTATATGATATGATGGATCTAAAGATGATAATAATGAAGTATTTACATTAGAAGTAAATGCAAAGATATACTCATTTAAGCTAGGAAACTCATATAATGATGCTTCTCCTTGTGATTCTAATTGCTCCAACGAAATAATGTAGTTTGATGGTAAATTTGTTAAGATGTCTGCTTGTCCAGATACGAACATTTCATATGCTGTATTTGGATCTTTAACCCAGTATATTATAACTGTATCATTAGGTTTAGGAATATATGAAATGTTTGTAGGCCAGTATGGATTAGGAACTAATACTATACTTTCTCCAGGAGTATAAGATTTAATCATATATGGGCCTGATGCAACAGGGTTCCATTGTACCTGTGTATTATAATTACCTGCATTTGCTTGTTGTTCATATGCATAAAATCCTGCGGCTGTAAAGTTAGGAATGCCTGCACCTATTTGCTCTAACCATTTAGCATCTAA
>DAXV01000054.1 GCA_002506595.1 Acidilobaceae archaeon UBA158 | reverse complement strand
GAGTGCTTAAAAAAGATGGAATTCTCTCATTCATTTATTCTCACAGTTCAATAAATGCTTGGGAGGCGATAGTTAGAGTGTTTAGAAATTCTATGTTTATAATAACAAGTGTTCAACCATTGAGTATTGAACGAAAACAGCGGCCAAGAGCGATGACTTCTAAGGCAGTAAATACATGTATAGTGTTTGTTGCAAGAAAATCAGAAGAACAAAAACAGGAAGCCTGTATAGACTCAATTATCAGCAAGGTTGAGGAAATAATACAGAAGTTTTCAATACCATTAATAACTAAATGCGAATGGGATGAGAACGATGCTGCACTTGCAGCTTTTGCAAATGGTGTGGGTCTTATTGCAAACGCAAACAAAATAGTTGGAGTTGAAAGTGATAGAGAAGCACTTTTAAAAGTGGCAGAAGTTGTAAAGCAGGAAATACCAGAATTTGTTTTAAACCAACGTCATTCACTATAACAAGCAGAAAATATAAGGATAATTTGTCAAAAAAGAGAGATTCTTATTTGCTGATAGAGAGTTTTCCCAGCCTTTAAGCGATGGTTTGGGGTGTATGTAGTAAGTAAGAGATTCGATAACATGAGTAAGGAGCTTGTATTTAAGGTATGGATAATAAACACTTTGATGATGGCTAAGGTAATGTGAAAAGTAGGTGAATGTGGGGGTATTGGGAAGAGAGGAGGTTCGAAGCACAGGTGAGTCTAAGATTTTTCTTGGACAAAGCAGTTTATTCTCCCGTTTCCTCTTCCTCAACTGTTTGTTTAAGCCTGATTAAGCCTGAACTTGTAAATTCTTTCAATAAGTTTATCGAGTTCACTAGTTTCTTTTTCTATTTTATAGTGTATAAAAAGTTTTTTAAGGTTATCAATATTTGTTTCTTGATCTATTTCATGTTCAATTTTTTCTATGATTGTATTTTTTTGTTGTATAAGAAGTTTTACATTCGCTTCAATACACTTAATAATTCTCTGGTTTGCAGCTTCCATAAATTCATTAAATTCATCATGGTTAGTGTTTGTTACAGAAATAAACTTTTCGTTCATAGCTGTCCAATAAGCTTTTTTATTACCGCCTTGCATATTTTTTGGGAGTTTACTAGGAAAGATATTAGCATAGTCCCATAATTTTAGGAAATTCTCAGGATTAAATCTACTCTTATACTTTAATGCAAAAGCTAGATATTTATAAGGAAGCATAACTGTTGGCACATCTTTTGTGCTGCAGTATAAATATACATCACTACTATCTAGCCATTCGTGGGTACATGGATATGTTACAAGACCACCAATAGCATTTCCGTAATTTCCCATCCATTTTCTAATATCTTCAAGTTTTAGAAAGTCTTTAGCGTTTGGGGCTTTTTGACTACGACCTAATCGGAAACTTTTTGCATCACATACAATTTTTTTATTGCTTATTTCAATACAGACATCTTCTTTGCTCGATTTTTGTTTAATTATCTCAGCGCTAAATCCCATTCGTTCAGCCCATTCAGCAACCAGCACTTCTACTAACTTGGTAAAAAGAGTTTCTTCACTTGAATCATTCTCATATAAGTCTGGAATGTATCCTGAATAAATAAGTAAATCAATAAACGCATCATCATCAATTTCTTTTAAAAGATTAGTTTTGAATTCGATTGCAATTTTTTCATGATCAATACTAACACCAGGATTAAATTTATTATCAACGAACTCTTTAATAAAAAAAAATAATCACTCATAATTTATTTTACCCCCTTTAGCATTCGTTTTTTAGTGTTTTTACTTAATTGTATAATCATTCTTTTACTCCTTTACTTTGTATTTCAAAACTTCTACAAAAGTATCAACCCAATCTTTTAATGCCTTTTTAGTATATTCTTTAGGATGTCTCTTTTTATAAAAGATTAATTTAACAGTCTCAAAATAATTTTCTATGTCTCTCAAAGAATTGCTTTTGTCTAAATATAGATGTAGAGTTCTGAATACCTCTTCATCAGATAAGTATCTATTTCCGGAAAATATGAATGTATAAAGTTTATTATCAAGTAAATCGGAGTGATCTACTTCTAACACCGTTATAAATCTGTCTTTATACATAAATTTCAATATTAAATACTTTCTTATTTTTTTAGATTTAAAATAAGTAAGTGGAACTCTAGGTATAGAGATACTATCTACATTTACAGATTTTACATATCTCGATATTATATTTGGATTAACTTGTAATTCATAACAAACCTTTTTAAAATACTTCCAAAAATCTTCAAGAGAGAAGCTTTCGGACACAGTTGGACTCTCGTTCACTTTTGTATTTATCCCTTTACCTATGGATGGGAATTCCTCTCCATATTTATTAAATGTTAAATCTTTTACATCTTCACTTTCATCGCGAATAGGAATCCTTCTCACAGATTCAAACTCGTGTGGGTAAGGAATCATTTTTTTCTGCAAAATGAAGTTTTCGGTTTCTATATCGTCTATATAATTTTCTAACTTTTCAAAAAAATCTTCATAGCCTGTCTTAATATCATCATTCACATTTCCGGTAGAATTTGCATCTTTTCTTTTAAAGAATGCCATCTTTTTCTTTAAAGTCTTCATTTTTTCTGTTCTAAGGACAGTTAACTCATTTGTTTTCAATATCTTTGAAAAATCAAACCTTTCTATTTCATAGACTAAAAACTTATTGTCAGAAACAAACTCTCCTCTTAAGACAAACTCTACATCTTTGGCAAAGAAAGGAAAAATAGTTTCCTTTATAGTAAATACAAATCTTCCAGCTCCTTGTCTTTTGTTCAATTTTGAAAAAAGCATTTTCCCCACACTTTCATAAACCTTTTTAGAAGTAGAATCTGTTGCGTATAGATATAAAAAAGGAGCATCTATGTTGTTAAAACCACCTTTAATGTGGATTGTATTTTTATTAATGTCAACCTTATGGTATTCCAACACTAAATTTAAATTAAAAAGATTTTCCGTAAATCTCGGACTTACATAGAAAAATTTAGCCCCTATTACTGATAAAGGGAATACGAATTGAATTCTGTCTTTCTCTATTAAAACACAATACTGATTTTTTATCTCTTCGGTAAAATCTACTTTCTTCTGTTTTGTATAAAAACTTACGTATATAGGGTACTCTTTGTCATTTAAAACTTCTCCAAACTTTTTTACGACCTGCTTAATGGGATTTTCTATTGTTAATTCTACTGCTAATCTAATTCCTGTTTTTTCATAACTCATAGCGGTAGTGTTTTTATCTTTAATAACCTTTTTAAAGACCGTTCCTAAAGTAAATCTATTTAACCAATAAGGTGGTATCTTTACGATTCTGTAATACCCATTATTAATCATATCCGAAAATAAAACTCTAAACCCTAAATCTGCTCTATTTTCAGGTCCTAAATCTACAGTCAAGTTTAAGATGTGTATAACCTTATAAGGAGTGTTAGGGTAGAATTTCCTAAAGGAAAAAACAAGACTATCCATGACAAGCCCCTCGCTTATTTTTAATTGCATAGTTCGGATGAAAATGCAAGAGATGATAACAATTGGTTGCATTATTTTTTGTTTGGTTGCAATATATTTTGTTTAGTTGCAATAATTTTTGTTTTATACACCCT
>DAXV01000047.1:2493-21437 GCA_002506595.1 Acidilobaceae archaeon UBA158 | reverse complement strand
AAAGCTTCTATTAATTTAGAATATCAAAATTGAATCAAGAATTTTATTTAAATTAAAATAATTTTAAGGGATTTTCACTATTTAATGAAAAATAGAGTGTTATTAAAACGCCTCCTAAAATTGCATTTAAATCTTCCCTATTCCTTTTTAATATCTTATCTTTTGATAACAATTTATTTAAAAAGTTTGGATCATTTATATCTAAATCAGAAAAATCTTCTATTTTATATAAATCCTTTCCTATATAAATGTACGACTTTAATGCAGCTTGTACAGCGTTTTTAGAACCAATCAACATCTTTGAGAGCTTTAATAAATTGTTATAATACTTTAAATTAAGCAAGAAACCAGAATCTATTTTTGATAGAATTTCAAATACATCTCCCAAAGACCTTTCCTCATATTCTATTGATTCTTTAGTAATTCCCGATTTTTCAAGTAAATTAATATAATTCGATAATCCTAAATCTTCTAAAGATTCCACAAATTCAACTGTATCGCTAGGCTTCCCTTTATATAATATTCTTGATAGAAAAGAATTAATCCCATTAATAACATTTTGCCTTATTCCTTCAGAATACCCATCTATTGATGATAAAACTATAGCTGCGGCATCAAGACCTGGTAAGGGTCTTTCATTTATTGCCTCAAATGCTTTCTTATAAGCAGATGATATCAAATGGCCTAATCCTAATGAGCTTGAATCTATATTTCCTAAAGCTAATTCTCTACCTTTTTTATAAGACTCATCTATAACATCAAATACCTCTATTGCTTCTATTATTCTTTCTTCAAATTCTATTTCTGGTATAAACCTATGAACAGAACCCGGTTTTACGGGTGATGCTAATGTAATCATTAAGGCCCTTTTAATATCTTTTATCATGAAACGCTTCCCAGTATTTTGTGAGTATTATGCTTTATAAACATATACCGCAATAATTAAGCTTTTTTGATTATAAAACTACTTTAAATTATTGTTAGCATTTTGATTATTTTCTTGTTTTGTTATATTTATTGATCTTATCGATTGGCCCAATGCTTTAGCTATCGGTGATAATATATTCATAAATGCAATAAAGTCCTGATCTACTAATAGTTTTAGCATATCAGAAATGCTTCCGCTATTAGTAGCTTTATTAATGTTTGAAGATAAATTATTCATAAATGTTTCAACAAATTTTGATATGGCATCGAGGAATTGCATATTAAAAATTTGTTTTAATATACCAAAAATCCTTAATATTATTTCCTTAATATAACTTATAAATTTATTAAAATAATTTATTATATTATTTTGATCAAACGATACCATAAAATTGTTTATCAAATTACTTAAAATATTTGAAATATAATTTGAAAAACCAATAAGAGAATTCAAGAGATTTTCTTGTGTTTTCATGAGATTTTTAATATTTTCTTGAAGGGCTGGATTTTGAGATATAATATCTTGAGATTGAACAGTGTTTGTTATTGTTTTAAACATATTTATAGTTGGGATTAACAATGAATTAGATAAATCTAAAACAGTTTGAACAACCTTATCCGTTATTAGAGCAATGTTTTTTATTAATTCATCCAATTTTATATTTTGATTAACTTCCAAATTACTCAAGTTTTTCCACCAATATTATATTATAAACTGAAATATATAAGCTAAATATAAAAACTATATTTTTTATCATTAAATGAGGGACCTTATGAGTGAAAGAATAAAAGTTTTATTTCATATAGATAGAAACGATGAAGAAGTATTAACATTATCTCTTAATAACATAAAAAACTTTATTGATGAGGCTATGGTTGAAAATTATGAATATGAAATTGTTTTATTAGCAAATTACCAGGCTCCTTTATTATTTTTAAAGAAAAGCATTAATAAAAATGTTTTGGAAATTATTAAAAATTTAAAAGAAAATGGAGTAAATTTTTTAATTTGTGAAAAATCCATGAAATCACTTAAAATAACAAAAGAAGAATTAATAGATGAATGTGAAACAACACCTTCTGGCGTATTTACCATTGCTAAGCTAGAAAAGCAAGGATTTGCTTATATTAAACCATGAATTTATTTATAGCTTTAATTAAAATTTTAAGATATTCCTGTTAACCTTATATACCTTACTTTATAATTAAAATGCGGTGAAGCAAATTGATAATCGAATTATTATCAACGGCTACAGTAACAAACGTTTCAACAACTCAGATGTTTATAAACGCAATTCATAATCCATACGAATTAATAACATTATTAATAGAATTTTTGCTAGGATTGGGATTAGGCTATGTTTCAATTAAAATTTTAAAATATATAATAGCCTTTATTATCATAGTCATAATTGGAGTTGTATTAAATGCATGGAGCTTTGGAGGAAGCTTAAGCAAAACAATTTCTGTATTGCAATCTCAAGCGATAAGCTTAGAGCCATTATTAAGGAATCTCATGTTTACATTAGGTCTATTAACAATGGGCCCAATTCTTCTTGGATTCGTAATTGGTTTATTAATTGGATTGGCTAGACATTAAGCTTTTTAATTATTCATATAATATTTCTAATTTTTTAATATTTTACTTTAAAAATAATAAAATGCGGCGGCCGGGATTTGAACCCGGGACCTCTGGCGTGGCGGGCCAGCGTCCTAATCCAGGCTAGACTACCGCCGCCCTCACAAATTATAGCACATTCTTAGGGTTTTTAAATTAAACATTTGAAATTATGGTTATAAATTTTTAAAACAAATATAGATAAGTGCTAAACATAACTTAACATTGGGGAGAAAATGATAAAGTTTAAGTGGGTATATAATAATGATGAGATAAACTTCGGTCCTTCTTCATTAGATGAGCTAAAAAATTATCTAAAAGATAATAAAAAGGTTATTATAGTAACTGGAAAGATGTCTGCAAAATTAAGCGGCGCATTAGATGATACAATTAAAATATTAAAAGATATTGGCATTCCCTACTCTATTTTTGATAAGGTTTCTCCAAATCCATTATCTTCTCAAGCTGATGAATTAGCAAAAATGATAGCTTCCTATGGCTCTGATGCAATAATTGCTATTGGAGGGGGTAGTATTATAGATACTGCTAAATTGGGTTCAGCAATTGCAGCAAATGGAGGCAAAGCAGTTGATTATTTATATGGAAAAAGAAAGGTTGAAAAAATTATACCGATGTATGCAATTAACTTAACCCATGGAACTGGTACTGAAGCTAATAGGTATGCAAATACAACAGATACAGAAAGAGGAGATAAATTAGGTAATGCTATTTGCTATCCAAAAGCTGCATTTGATGATCCAAAATATACGTTATCTATGCCTAAAGAAGAGGTATTATGTACAACTTTTGATGCATTTTACCATGCATATGAATCCTCTACAACATCAAATAGCCCTCCTTTGGTTCACATGTTATCAATTGAGGCCGTAAGCCAAATTAAAGAAAATTTACCTATAGCTATACAAAAACTAGATGATATAAATCCAAGGTATTATTTATTATATGCATCAATGATAGCAGGGGTTTCAATAGATTTAAGTCCAACAAATATAATACATGCACTAGAAAATATTATGAGCGGATTGGTTCCATCTTTACCCCATGGATGTGGATTAGCTATAATTGGACCATTATTAGCCCCTCTAATACACAAATCTTCTCCTAATGAATCTACTAAGATTTTAAGAATATTAAATCCAAGCATAAAGCCAAATTCTGATGATTCTCTAATTACTAAAACATTAACGGATTTCCACAATTCAATGGGGTTTAATAAAAAGTTAAGCGATTATGGATTTGGCCATGATATGCTAAGAGAATCTGTTAGAAGGGCATTTGCAAACCCAGTTGTAGTTGATAGGTTGAAAAATAGGCTATATGGATTAAATATCGATGAAAAAATTCTTATTAATTTATTAGAAAATTCCATATAATAATTATAACAAAAATTTATGAAGAAATTCAAAAATAATTTAAAAGAAGTGTAGACATTTAAACTGCGAATTTTACATTAATTTTTGTAAAGATATAAGAGGTGCCATTGGTGGCAAGAAGAAGGAGGAAGAAGTCATTAAAACCGAAAAAGCCAAGACATCCGAGCAGATATTTCCAATGTCCAAGATGCGGATCCCTTACATTAACAATAGATTTCGTTAAAATTAAAGGGAATGAAGATGAAAAATTGGCTATAGCGAAATGCGGTAATTGTCATCTTTATTGTGAATTAAGGGTTCCAAATGTTTTAGATAGGGTTGATGTATATAATAAAATAGTTGATTTAAGTTATGATAATAAGTTAAGCGAGTGCGAAAAAACCGAGAAAGAAACTCAAGTTGAGGCAGAAGAAGAGACGGATGATAATGATGAAATCTAACAAATTTAAAATGATCCTTAAACGTAAGTATAATTGATTAGGGTGGAACATTGAAAGATAAGACGTTTAAAAAATTGCTAGAAAATAAAAACAATAAAATTCATTTTACATTAATTGACCCAGATAAAACGAGCCCACAAATAGCTAAAAAGATATCTTTAAATGCATATGAAGCAGGATCAGATGCAATATTAATAGGAGGTTCCTTGGGAGTTTATGAACCTCATCTCACAGAGCTTGTAAAATCTTGTAAAGAATCTGGTTTACCAGTTATTCTTTTCCCAGGTAATATAAATGGGTTAACCTCTTCTGCAGATGCTGTATTGTTTATGCTCTTATTAAATAGCGATGATCCATATTATGTTGGTGGGGTTCAAGCTCAAGCAGCCCCCATAATATTAAGAATGGGCCTTGAAACAATACCGACTGCATACATAATAATAGGCCATGGTGGTGCAGCAGGATACATTGGAAAAGCTAGGCCTATTCCTTATGAAAGAGGCGATATTGCAGCAGCTTATTCCTTAGCTGGAGCAATGCTTGGTGCAAAAATTGTTTATTTAGAGGCTGGAAGCGGTGCACCTTATCCAATACCTCCACAAACTATTTCATTAGTTAGAAGGGCATTAGACCAAATAGAATATGATGGTTTGCTAATTGTTGGTGGAGGAATAAATAGCCCAGATGCTGCTAGAGAAGCAATAAAAGCCGGGGCAGATGGGATTGTTAATGGTACAATTGTAGAAAAGGATCCCCTTTCTATTTATCATATGATAAAAGCTATAAGGAATTCATAATTGATATTCATGATTATTTGCAAAATAAATTAAAAACTCTGATTTATATAATATAGAAGGGAGTGGAAATAAATGTCAACTAAACCCAAGAAGAGGTCTTCAAAGAAAAAACAAACTTCTCCGATGACAGCAGCTGGGTTAATATCATTTTATGAGAACTACGAAAGCAAAATAGAAATATCGCCTATGACTTTAATAATAATATCAGCAATTGTAGCAATAATTGTAATCTTTGCAAGATTTATTTAATTTTAACTAAATTTAATTAAAATTGTTCTTAAATAACTACTATAATCCAATTCCATAATTTCTTCAATTATCTTATTAAGCTCTTGATTATTTATCTTTTCTGATATATCTCTAAATTTATTAAACTTCTTCGCTATCTTAAGAGCATATATATGAGTACACCCTTTATTCGTTTTCTTCTCTATTTCCATCCTAAAGCCTTTGCAACTGCAATATATTGCAGAATCATTTTTGGATAACAATAAATGATCTCCATGCTCTCCTAAAAATACCCATAATTCAGGCTCCTTATTTATTAAAATAAATTTATTTGATAAGCCCTCTTCTTTTATCCTTTTCTCCCATTTATCAGGAAATTCTTGATATGTTTTTTCATCAATTTTATATGATAAACTATCTTTTAATCCTGATGACATCATAACCACAGCTTTCCTTTCCTATTACTATATAATCTGATAAATTCATAAATATTCCCGTCTCTACAACGCCTGGAATAGATCTAAGCATATTATCATAATATCTAGGATCATCCATAGGGCCTGTATAGACGTCTACAATATATCCTCCCCAATCACTAATAATAGGACCGTCTTTAGCATTGCATTGCCTTAATTCAAATTTTAAATTATTCTTTTTAAATATATTTAAAAGGTAAGGATAGGCCTTAGGAACAACTTCTATAGGTACAGGCCTTTTCTCTCCTAGCCTATTTACCAATTTATCTTCAGAAACTACAAATATGTTTATGCTTGAAGAATATGCTAAAATCTTTTCTCCTAATAAAGCTCCTCCCCTTCCTTTAATCATATATCCTTGTTTTGTAACCTCATCTGCACCATCTATATAAATATAGTTTGAATCAAGAGGCGGGAATTCTTTTGTTTCTAAACCTAAAGAAGACAAAAATAATGATGTAGAGTTGCTAGAACTAATCAATTTTTTATTTTTTAATAATTCCTTTGATTCCATAATAAAAGCCTTAGCAGTTGAGCCTGTGCCTAGACCTATTACCTCATAATTTGATATGAATTCCTTTATCAATTCAAGAGCTCCTTTAGCGGCTTCCTTTTTTGCATCGCAAATCATTCTTTTTCCCTTGTTTTTCATTTATCATATTTAAATTTATATTTTAATCTTTAAAAATAGTTAAGCAATGTATGTTTTTTATAATTTTTTATGTAAAGAAAATAATGCTATAAAACAAATTTATAATAAATAATTTTAATTTAAACATATAATATCTTCTATTTCCTAAATTAAATTGGTGATATAAAATGCAAAATGAAGGACCGCCTATTATTACTATTTGCCCAGGTCTCCAACCAAAAGTTTATCTTAAAGACAAAGTTAGTAAAGCTATACAAATTATGGCTGAAACTGATATAGGAGCAGTTGCAATAATAGATGAACAAGGGAAAATTATTGGAATTTTTACTGAAAGGGATCTTTTAAATAAGGTATTAGTTAAGAACAAAAAACCTGAAGATGTTGTTATAGAAGATGTTATGACAAAGAATCCAATAGTTGGTAATCCTTCGTGGAGCGCTCTAAAAGCTATTAGAACTATGGCATATTATGGTTTCAGGCATTTGCCTATAATTGATGATATGGGAAATTATTTATGTATGGTTTCCATTAGAGAACTTGAAAAACTCATAACTCAAATAGATATAGGAGTTGAGCCTAGTGAAATAATGGGAGGAGATTAATTTTAATAAAAGATAAAATTAAGGTTATTTTATAACTATATTATATGCAAAACACTTATGAAACAATTTTAAGAATTAGCTATTTTATTTTTATAATTTCCATATTTTTCTAAATATTCGCATCCCTTAATCAAAATATCGCTAGACCCTCTTAAATCTCCTGAAAACTTTTCTTTTTCCTTAAACCTAATTATTGTTGGTCTATAATTCATTCTAGTCTCTATTATAGAAGCTAATTTTTCTTCTGAAATAGATTGATCTGGACCTAATACTATTATATCTGGTTTTATTATTTCAATGGGTTTTATTATATCGTTTTCATCACCTAAAAAAGCTTTGTATACATATTTTATTGATGATATCATTTCCAATCTTGTATTTTCATCTAAAATAGTTGGCCTTCCTTTATTTTTATATGCATTTATATCTCTTGCTATTACAACAAAAACTTTTCCGAATTGGGAGGCAAATTTTAATAAATGCACATGGCCTGGATGTAATATATCAAATGTACCTGCAACAAATACCCTTGTTTCCTTTAATGGGTTTTCAGGCCATTTTACTTCTATTAAATTCATAAATTTCAATGAATCAATAAGACCCTCTGAATAAGATATGGAAACTAATGCATCTTCTAATTTATCTGCCTTTAAAAAATACTTTGCATCTTCCAAATATGCTTTCATATTAGTTATTAAGTTTTCTATATCAATTCCTTTTTCATTTAATAAATTTTTCTTTGAATCTACATCTTTTAGTGCTTCTTCAACATTATTTATGTACTTTTCGATTCTTGATCTTAGGCTTTCCATTATTTCTCCCTTGTTCACTTTTTGTTTGCATTTAGAATCTAATTAATTTAGCTTTTTATTTCTATAATGAATATATTATAATTTTTAGTATATTTATTATTAACTATTTTTATTTATTAATGAAGAGTATTCTAAAGCCAAGTCTCTTCTAATTATATCCCCTTTAGGCTTTACTTCCTTCCATGCCATAGCTCTATATCTATATACCTTTGTTTTAGGGTCTAGCCAACAATCAGGCCATAGCCCAGCTTTTAAGCAGGTCTCTGATAGAAAGGTTTCTTTGTCCCATAAGTTTTCAACTGGAACTTGAGGTAATAATAAACCTCTATAATAACCCCTTTCTACAACTAACCCATCCCTACCAATAACTATGAAATTTAATCTACCTTCTTTATCTTTGGGCGCTTCTTCTAACTTTGAAAGCACTGATACCTCAAAAGTGACTGTATCGAGTTCTTCTAAATTCATTGGATCAAACCTTGGATCATTAAATGCTGCTTCCAAAGAAACATCAATTACAGTTTTTATTAAAGGCTTTATCGGCTCAATAAAACCTATGCAACCCCTCAAAGAGTGTTGTTCTTCTGAATAGTAAGTTTCTATTGTTGTAAATGCAGCCCCTGGTCTATATAAAATTTCTGGAAGTCCTTTTGGTATATCAATAGCTTTTTTATTTTTAAAATAATATTCGACGCTTTGCCTTGCTATATTTACCAATAATTTTCCCAATTCGTCATTTATTTCATCAGGATCAACTGGTTTCTTTAAGTCAATGCTCATTTCTAACCCCTTATTTATTTTATCTAAGAAAGGTAATATTTAATTGATGCTTTTAAATAATTTTAAAGATTCAAATAACCTACAACTCTTGGTTTGCCTAATTTTGAATTAACATCAACAACCATAATTCTTTTCAACAAAGGCATTGGTTTATTTAATTCAACTTTAGCCCTTTTATCAAGCTTTAAGTGACCAGTTATTGCAATACCTCCAGCTATAAAATGGTATTGATTTTCCTTAATTTCGCTCCACGGATATTTTACTAAATCTCCTTCAAATGATTTAATTGTTTTCTTCTCTTCAGGTATTAATGCATATGTATCCTTTAATTCTTCAGCCTTTAAATTTTTTAAAGCAATTCCAATTCTTACCCCAGGTCCTACTTTATTTTGATCTTCATCCAAAACTTGTATATTTTTTATTTCAACTTGTTTCATTGAAGGAAGGGCAATGAGCTTATCGTGAACTTCCAAATCAATAAAGGTAAAACCAAGCATAACTGCTCCAACTCCTTTAACTGTAAATATTCTATCTATATAAACAAAATCCTCTTTTCTTTCTTCAGGTTCTTGATATCTAACTTCATTTTCGTAATCTGAAATTGCTTCTATGTTATTTATATTAGAAGAGTCTATCAATTTCTTAATTAATGAAGCATTGTTGTGAATAGCAACAGATTTAATACCAGAAGAATTTGCTATTAATAATAGCTCTCCATCTTTCCAATCAAGATTTTCATTAGGCAAAATAATTATTTTATTAGATAATGATGCAGCTACTGATGTATTTATTATAGATAATGGATATTGTGTTGGTATTATGGTAGATAAAATGTAATCGTTCTGCTTTCTATAATAAATATTTAGATCCCCTTTGTCCTGTAACTTTCCTAATCTTTCTGCTGCTTGCTTAGCTTTTTCTTCATTTGCTGAAAGTATCGATATTATACCTCCTCTCATTTTCTATCCTCCCTATTGAACTTATTAAAGTAGTTTTCATTTTAGATTATAATTTTTCTAACATCTAAAAATCTTATAAAAATTAAAGTTTATTTCTATTTATTTTTACTCCATAAAGAAATATACTTTTATATAAAATCTTTATTCTTCATAGTAAAAATGTAAGAGGAAAAAAGAATGCCAGAAAAGAAGCTTATTGATGCATATGGAAGGCCTTTGGAAAATCTAAGAATTGCAGTAACAAGGGAATGCAATTACAACTGCATATTTTGTCATTTAGAAGGAGATCCGATAGGTAAACCTCAAAAAGTAGGTACAATGCCTCCAGAGCTTACACCAGAAGACTATTCCATAGTTGCTGAAGCTGCATCAAAAATAGGGATTACTGGTTTTAAACTTACTGGTGGGGAACCATTAGTTAGAAATGATATAGTAGAAATAGTTTATAACATAAGGAAATATGCGCAAAATTCTGATATATCAATGACTACAAATGGTTTTCTATTAGAGCATTACGCTAAAAAACTAAAAGATGCAGGCTTAAATAGAGTAAACATATCGATACATTCATTAAACAGGGAAACATATTATAAAATAACTGGAGTTGATGGATTAGAAAAGGCTTTAAGAGGGCTTGATGCAGCATTAAAATATGACCTTAAAGTTAAAATAAATGCCTCAATTGTAAACGGATTAAATAACAATGAAGTAATGGAATTAATAAAATTTGCTTCTGATAAAAAAGTATCATTACAGCTAATAGAATTACAGCCAATAAATGCAGGTTCAAAGCAATTTAACAGTTTGCATTATCCCTTATCATTAATAGAAGATATATTAATTAAAAATGGGGCAAAAGTTAAAAGCAGAAAATTACATAATAGACCAATTTATATTATGCAAGATGGGACAGAAGTAGAGATGGTTAAATCATATAACAATCCAATTTTTTGTGCTGGCTGTATGAGAGTTAGATTGCTTGCTAATGGTACATTAACTCCTTGCATTAATTGGAAAAAACCAGGAGTATTATTGCTACCAAGAATAAGAAATAAACCAAGAGATGTTGCAATTAAAAATGCTATAGATGCGTTTATAGAAGTTAACATGCTTAGGAGACCTTATACTTTATATAATATAAATACAAATCAATACATAACAAATAAAGATGGGATTAGAATATTTATTCCAAAGAAATTAACAAATTTATAAAATTTTATGATTATTTGCTTATTTTACATATTTGTTATAGCAGATTCAGGTTTCATAGAGCCTGATAACAATAATAAAACGCTTAAAACAAGCAATGATGATACTATTAAATTCCAACCATATAATGCAGATAATATTATTGTTACTCCTGCAATAAATCCTCCCCCAACTGCTAATCCAGCATCTGTTGTAAATGGGCATACCTTCTCTTGCTGTCTGAAATAAAATGATGCTATTGCTGCAACAACTGAAGATGATATCAATCCAACAATTGGTGATGTGAAAAGCGTTATTAAAGCAACCATTACTATAACAAATGCATGAATTCTTTTAGTAATAAATCCTATTGAAACAGTAGAAATTAATAAAAAGATAAAAAACAAGATCCTTTCTATTAATAATGATTGAAACATAAATGTTAACAAAGAAGTTATTAAAAGTGATGAAGGAACTATTGCCTTAAATTCTTTTAGAGTAACATAGATCAATGATATAACTAATACTATTAAAGACAAGTATTTTAGAGGAGTCAAAATAAATAAAACTGAAATTATAGACAAAAATGCATAAATGTAATAATCCCTCCTTTTTATGAAAACTATAGGCTCTATTAATGAAATCAAAAATATTCCGGAAGATATCATGATCTCATGCATGGTTAATATTGATAACGTAAATAAAAATGCTGAAATTGAATAGAAAATGCAGACATATAACCATATTCCTTTACAAAGATTACTCATAATCATCACCTAAAAGAATCTTGCTAAAACAAATACAACTGCTATAACAGAGTTCGCAAATTTAAATACAGACAATGCATTATCTTTTGATGGAGCCTTTATGAATTTATTAATTTTTAATAAAGCAATTAAAACCAAAATTGTTGATAAAGAGGCTGCAATCATTCCTCTCCCTTCTAAAAAGTAAAAAAGCCATGCCAAAACAGCAAGGGATATTACTGAAAATATAACTATATTTCCAAAGGTCTTTTCATTAGAAACAACTGGGAGCATAGGTATTGATGCGTTTTTATAATCATCAATATGATAATAAACAATAAACCAAATGTGCATAGGAATCCATGCCAATACTATTAAAGCCAGCAATATACCTCCTATACCGAAATAACCGGTTGCCGCAGCCCACCCACCTAAAGAAGGCATTGCACCAGCTATTCCTCCAAACAAAATGTTTGTTGTCGTTGTTCTCTTAGTTAATTCAGTATATCCTATTATATCAAATAGAAGGCCCATAATTATAGCAAATACTACATATTTATTTATGAAGTCCGCTGCTATAATTCCAATTAAAATGAGCAAAATTATTCCAACAATTGCTTCTGTATTTGATAATTGCTTTGAAGGTAATGGCCTCTTTTTAGTTCTTGCCATTATAGAATCTATATCAACTTCTAAATACATGTTAAGAGCAGTTACTCCTCCAATACCTCCTATACCTACTGGTATCAATAATAATAAGTTCCTTATGCTTATTGGAGTTCCTGCTGCAAAGTATGCTCCATATACTGTTACTAAAAGTAGTCCCATTTGAGCAGGCTTTGTCATATCAAATAGCGCTTTTGCTTTTTTTATAAAGCTCATTATTTCCCCCAAATAAATTTATTTACATTTATCTTATATAGTTAAATTTATACCTAATTTATTTTTTCCCATGTTTATTAATATACACAATTTTAACTCAGCAAATTTAATGAAAAAATTTAAACTGTAAAAATAATAATAAAGGTGGTGAAATTTTGTCTTCAAAAGAAGAAAATCAACCTAAAGATAAAAGTCAACCTGAGAAAATTGATAAGAAAACGCCAAAATACATTGGTATCGCATTAATTGCTATTGGTGTAGCATTATTAGTTTTTGTTTTTTATGAGGCATACCTTTCATTTTTAAATCCAGGATTCCTTAATTTATTAGGCCCCTTAAATTCTAGCCAATCAAATTCTGTACCAATATCATTTACTGCAGAGGCTTTAGTTATATTATTGGTTAAAGTAGCATTTTTAGGAATAGCTTTAGCTGCTGCCTCTACAATATTATCAAAAGGGGTTGAACTAATTAAATGATGGGGATTTAATTGAAACTCGGCATTTTAACTATTATTGCCGGTTTGATTTTAATAGGAATTGCAGTATATCCATTATATAATTTTATTTCAGGTTTTATGCAAAGACCATTAATTATTAATGAAACGCAAACTACATGCAATGGAACACAAGGATTGTTATTTAACATTAAATATAATAATGAAGTGGAAATATATAATGCTTCAATTTCATTAAAATTAATTTATTATAATGGAAGCTATTCTAATAATATATTATATTCTGGAAACTTAATGCCAAACGAAACCATTAATAAATGCATACCCATTTATTATTTTGAAAATGCAACAAAATATGAATTTGTTTTTGCCGGAAAAATCGCTAATATGTATTTCTTTAATTTAACGGAAGTGAATAATGTTGGATAAGAAAAAAATATACTGGATAATAAAACAAGTATTGCTAGGTATTTTGGAAGGAATTCTATATGCAATAGTTTATATTTATCTATTACCTTATTTATTTGCAATGCTCTCCTCTTCATTAACTAATCAAATTACATCATTAACTTCATTATTTTCTTCTGAAATATATATTTACATAGGCTTGTTTGTAGGATTAGATGTTGTTGCAAGAGTTTTAAAAGGAACAATATATAATCCCTTGTTAAGGGCTACCTCATCTTTATTGGGTTTGCTAATTGTTTTAAGCTTGTTTAATAATGGCATACTAAGCGCAGGGCCTCTTTCAATAAATGGCGGGGAAGTATATATAACATTAAATTTGTCTATAATATTGTTAATATATATTGCATTTATCATTGCCCCAGGTATTATAATTCCTTTTATAGAATATTTTGTTGAAAACAAATAATTCATATTTTTTCCTTATATTTATGGAGAGATAAAAATGAATCCAAAAGATGATTTAAAAAGTTTGATAAATGAAATAATAGCAAAATCTGATTTATCAATATATGTTAAAGAATATCTTAAAAATGTTAAAATGAACAACGTTATAATAATATCATTCGGTAAAGGAGCTTCGTTAATGACAAATGGGGCACTTGAAATATTAGAAGATAAAATTGAAGGAGGGGTAGTAATTATACCTAAAGGAGGTAAGAGACCAAAAGGAAGCTTTGAAATAATAGAGTCAAGCCATCCCATACCTGATGAAAATAGCATAAAGGCAGCAAATTCAATAATAGAATGGATTAAAAATGGTAATGATAAAAATAACTTTTTATTCTTAATATCAGGCGGGGGCTCTTCTTTAGTTGAAAAGCCTTTAGACAAAATTTCCTTAGATGATATAAAGGTTTTAAATAAATTGCTTTTAGATTCTGGGGCAAGCATTTCTGAAATAAATACTGTAAGAAAACATGTTTCTCAAATAAAAGGGGGTAGGCTTGCTTCATATGTTTATCCAAGGAAGGCCTATGGATTATATGCAAGCGATGTGCCTGGGGATATATTAGATCAAATAGCGTCTGGACCAACTGTTCCAGATCCAACGACATTTAATGATGCCTTTAATGTTATCTCAAATTATAATTTAAATGATAAGATACCTAAATCTATTTTAGATGTATTAATTGAAGGGATGAAAGGAAATATAAGGGAAACACCAAAACCAAACGATAAGGTATTTGAAAATATAAAAAATGATATAATAGCAAATAATGAATTAATACTTAAGCATGTATCTAATTTACTTTCTAACATGGGATATAAGACAATTATTCTAACATCACGCATTGAAGGGGAATCAAGGGAAATAGGGTATGCCTTAGCTTCAATAACATTGGACATCATTAATAAAGGCTTGCCAATAAACCCTCCAGTTGCTATTATTATTGGAGGAGAGACGAGCGTTACTGTAAGAGGAAAAGGAATTGGTGGGAGAAATATGGAATTGGCATTATCATGGGGATTAAAAATGAGTGAAGATAATAATAAAAGCAGGGCAGCAATTTTAGCAATTGCAACAGATGGAATTGATGGGCCTACTGATGCAGCTGGTGCATTAATTTCTGGGGAAGATATAGATTACATAAAATCAATTGGAATCGATATTAAAAAAGAGCTAAAAAATAACAACAGCTATTATGTTTTAAATAAAGCAAATTTATTGATAAAAACAGGGCAAACAGGTTCAAATCTAAACAATGTTATAGTTATAGCAATAAAATAATTTAAATTAATAATAAAAAATAAGATTAGATTAAGCCTTTTTTCATTAAGCCTTTTCTCCCTTTGCTCTTTTAATAGCATTTAATATCTCTGTTTTTGCCTTATCTACATTTTCCCAACCAGTAACCTTAACCCATTTACCTGGCTCTAGTTCCTTATAATGCTCAAAGAAATGGGAAATTTTTTTCTTCAAGAAATCAGGTATATCATTAACGTTATTCCATGCACCATATATAGGATCAAGCTTTTCTTTAGGAACTGCTATTATTTTGCTATCCGGCCCTTCTTCATCTTGCATTATGAGCATGCCTATTGGCTTTGCCTCAATTATTGTGCCAGGCATTATAGGCTCTCTGCTTATTAATAATAAATCTATAGGATCACCATCTTCTGATTTTGTTCCTGGAATAAATCCATAATTAAATGGATATGACATGCTTGTGTATAAAAATCTATCTACCTTAACTAAGCAAGTCTCTTCATCAAGCTCATACTTAACGCTGCTATTCATTGGAATTTCTACAAACATGTTAACTAAATCAGGAGCTTTACTACCAGGACCTAGCTTATCTAAGCACACGATCTCACCTATTAATATAAGGGTGCGTTATATTTAAAAGTTAAACAGTTAACCATATTTATGACGACCCGATAGGGGAGGAGAATGAGCATGTCGAAGCCAAGCTATGTATTATTTGATGTGCCAGAGGATCTGGCTGAGGAAGTATATAAGGTAGTAGGTAAGGCAAAGGAAAGCGGTAAGGTAAAGAAAGGAACAAATGAAACAACAAAAGCTGTTGAAAGAGGAAATGCTAAGCTAGTTGTTATTGCAACAGATGTAGATCCGCCTGAAATAGTTGCTCATCTACCATTATTATGCGATGCAAAGAAAATACCATTTGTTTATGTACCAAGCAAGAAAAAATTGGGCGAAGCAGTAAACATAGAAGTTGGAGCAGCCAGCGTTGCTATATTAGAAGGAGGAGAAGCAGAAAACGATATCAAAAAGGTTATAGATAAAATAAAAGAACTAAGAGCTAAGGCTGGTGCATAGAACTATTAAAGGTTTAAATATCTTTTATTTTCGGGGAATGTTGAATGCCAACTAAAACAGAAAAAGAGGAACAACAGTTCAAATATGTGCTTAGAATTGCAGAAACTGATATAAATGGTAACTTAAATGTTTTATTGGGATTAAGCAAGATTAAGGGTATTGGCTATCAAACTGCTTTAGCAATTGTTAGGCATTTAGGCATTGATCCTAAGAAAAGGATTGGTTATTTAAGCAATGAAGAATTGAAAAGCCTAGAAGATATACTAAATGATTTAACAAAGCTAAAGCTTCCAAACTGGATGTATAATAGGAGAAAAGATTATGAAACAGGTTTAGATAAGCATCTCATTGGTGCAGAGCTAATATTTGCTGCAAGAAGAGATGTGGAAAGGGAGCAAAAGGTTAATTCGTGGAGAGGTGTTAGACATAAATTAGGATTAAAGGTTAGGGGACAAAAGACTCATACAACAGGTAGGTTAGGTATGACTATAGGAGTTAAGAAGGAGAAGGTGGAGACAAGTGGGGGATCCCAAAAACAGTAGAAAGAAGTGGGAAGGTCCTGGACATCCTTGGATTAAGTCTAGATTAGAAACTGAAATGAAAATAATTGGTAAGTATGGATTAAGAAACAAAAAAGAGCTTTGGACTGCTGAAACAATAATAAGGAAAGTTAGACATCAAGCAAGGCGTTTATTAGCATTGCCTGAGCCCCAAAGGTCTGAAGTTGGTAAAGGATTACTAGATAGATTATTTAAATTAGGTTTAATTAATAAAGATGCAAGCCTTGATGATATTTTGGGATTAACATCTGAAAACGTTTTAGAAAGAAGATTGCAAACAATAGTATTTAATAAGGGTATGGCAAAAACTATTTATCAAGCAAGGCAATTCATAACACATGGACATATAGCTATTAATGGTAGAAGGGTTACAAATCCTGGATATTTGGTAACAAGAGATGAGGAAGATAAGATAACATATGCTGTAGGTAGTCCAATTAAAGATATTATGGAAAAAAGCGTTGAAACTCAAGAAGAAAAGGGTGAGTCATGATGGCGTTTAGAGAGCTTAGATGGGGAATTGCGCATATTTATAGCAGCTTTAATAATACGATAATTCACATAACTGATTTAACTGGGTCAGAAACTTCTTCAAGAGTTTCTGGAGGTATGGTTGTAAAAGCTGATAGAGAAAAGCCACAACCATATGCAGCAATGATAGCTGCAATAAGGGCTGCGCAAACATCTATGGATAGAGGAATAACGGCTATACACATAAAGGTTAGAGCCCCTGGAGGCCATGGACCAAAAACTCCTGGTCCTGGGGCACAATCGGCAATAAGAGCATTAGCAAGAGCAGGATTTGTTATAGGTAGAATAGAAGATGTAACTCCAATACCACATGATACAACAAGAAGGCCTGGTGGAAGAAGAGGAAGAAGAGTCTAATCATATTATTCATTTTTTAATATAAATTTAATTATCTCTGTATTATTTATTATTTTGCAGAAGTATTAGGTGGCATAAAAATGGAAAAAAGTGTTGATATACTAGATATCAATAACAACAGAATAACAGTATATCTAGAAGGATTTCCAATAGCGTTTGGAAACGCTTTAAGAAGGCTTGTTTTATCAGATGTACCAACTATGGCCATAGATTACGTTTATTTTTACGATAATGATACGAGCGTTTATGATGAAATAATTGCACATAGATTAGGTTTATTAGTATTAAAATCTGATGATGCAATTCATAAATATAATTCACCAGAAAATTGCGTTGGAAAAAGCGAAACAGATACAAGCTGTTATGTGCAAGTAGTTCTTGAAAAGGAGCTAAGCAATGATACAACAAGCGGTGTTTATGTTAAGGCATCAGATTTGAAGTTTTCTGATGCAAATGTAAAACCTGCATATCCTGATACACCAATAGTTTACCTAGCCCCTGGGCAAAGAATACATTTAGTTGCATATGCAAGGCTTGGTAGAGGAAGGGAGCATGGAAAATGGAGCCCTGCATCTGCTTCTATTTTGCAATACACCACATTAGTTGATATAAACGGTGAAAAGGCAACTGATGAATGCATAGAATGCGTTTCATACTATAAAGAAGTTGCAAATTCATTAAAGGCAAGAGAAAACAAAACAATAGAATACAAAACAAACATAAACACAAGCGGTTTAAGGTATTGTGAAGAAAGTTCTTGCAAGGATATAATAAAGGTTAGATATGATAGCAATAGATTATTATTAACTGTAGAATCTAATGGATCATTAGAACCACAGCAAATTATTTTAGAAGCCTCTAATAGCCTCGATAGGAGGGTAGAAGGGCTGTTAGAAAAAATAGAAAAGGTGAGTAATACATGAGAAGAGAAGTTACGAATGAAGTATTGCTTAATACAATTAGGAATTTGAGAAAGCAGTATGCAAATACTAAATCAAGAATTTGGCTATATGCTGCTGAATTGTTATCAAAACCTAAAAGGAGGAGGGTTTCTGTTAACTTAAACAAAATTAATAGGCTTGCAAACGATAATGATGTAATATTAATACCTGGAAAAGTTTTGGGAGATGGAAGGTTAAACAAAAAGGTAACAATAATAGCATTTTCATTCTCAAAAGAGGCTATTGAAAAAATAAGATCCTCTGGGAGTAACTATATTACCATAGAAGAGGCATTGAAAAAATATCCAGAGGGGAAGAATATTAAAATATTAATATGAGGTGATAAT
>DAXV01000047.1:844-2345 GCA_002506595.1 Acidilobaceae archaeon UBA158 | reverse complement strand
CACTATTCTCATAAATGGAGGCCTAAAAGGGCTAGATCTCCTAATAGATTATTTAAGAAAACAGTTTCAGGTATGTTACCTAAAAACAACAAAAAAGGTGAAGAAGCATTAAAGAGATTAGTTGTTTACGTTGGAGTTCCAAAAGAATATAAGAATAAAGAAGCTATAAAAATACAGGATAATATAGAAAAACTAGGGGGTAGGTATACAACTTTGAAAGTAATAGCAGAAAATATGGGATGGAAGGTGGGTATTGTTGAGTAATGCAAATGTAATCATATCAACAGGGAAGAGAAAAAAAGCTGTTGCAACAGCCATAATTAAGCCAGGGAATGGAAAAATAAGAGTAAATGGGGTACCTGCTGAGATAATTCCAAACGTTATGGCCAGATTAAAGATCTTAGAGCCTATTTTACTTATAGGCAAAGAAATAAGAAACCTAATTGATATAGAAGTTAAGGTTAATGGAGGAGGAGTTATGGGACAAGCTTCAGCAATAAGAACTGCTATAGCAAGGGGTTTAATTTCATATTTCAAATGCAATGATAATAGCGAAGAATGCAAGAAAAGAAATGAGATAGCAGAAAGGATAAAACAGATATTTGAAGAATATGATAGATCAATGCTATCAGGAGATTACAGAAGGACTGAGCCTGAGAAATACATGAGATATGGGGCAAGAAGAGGTTGGCAGACTTCATATAGGTGAAAAACATGTTACCTCCTGTTAGATGCTTAACATGTGGAGCCCCCTTGGGGCATTTATATGAACCATTTAAGAGTAGAGTAGAAGCAGGAGAAGATCCTGAAAAGGTATTAGATGATTTGGGAGTAAAGAGGTATTGTTGCAGGAGAACACTTTATACTAGTGTAGCATATATAGAACAAATATCTAAATATAGCACAGCAAGAATTATTAGGTTTAAGGAATTGGAAAAGGGTGTTAGCTCTTGAGTGAAGAAGAAAATAAGGAATTACTAGTTTCATCAGATACATATAAAAAAGCTGGAGTTATTTTTGGCACACAAATATGCACAAAATACATGAGGAACTTTGTTTATAAAATATTACCAGATGGTTTCTATTTATTAGATGTAAATAAAATAGATGAAAGGATTAGAATTGCAGGTAAATTCTTATCAACATTTGATCCAAAGAAGATAGCAGTTGTTTCAACAAGAATTTATGGTCAAAGACCTATAACAATAATGTGCGAGAAATTAGGATGCAAAGCAATTAGCGGTAGAGTCATTCCTGGTATATTTACAAATCCAAAGCTAGAGGATTATATGGAACCAGATGTGATTATAATAACAGATACGAGAACTGATAGACAAGCATTGGTGGAAGCAAGTAAAATAGGGATACCAGTTGTTGCACTAGCTGATACAGATAATAAAATAGAAGATGTTGATTTAATAATACCTGCAAACAATAAGGGTAGGAGAAGTTTGGCTTTAGTTTATTGGTTATTAACTAGGGAAATAATGAGAAACAGAGG
>DAXV01000047.1:674-798 GCA_002506595.1 Acidilobaceae archaeon UBA158 | reverse complement strand
CATTTAGTTCTTATTATATTTAATATATCCCTTATTTCTTCAGTTAATTCATTTATTGCAATTAATTTTCCTCTAGAATTTTCACTCTTAGCCATTTCTGATACATCTCTTTCTAAAAGCTCTA
>DAXV01000047.1:0-558 GCA_002506595.1 Acidilobaceae archaeon UBA158 | reverse complement strand
AATTTTCATCTTATCTTTTCCAATAATTTATTATCTCATCAGATTTCATAACTATAAACATTTTTCTCATATTAGCTAAGGACCTTTCATGGGCTTCCTTATCTGATGATGAAACTGCATCTTCAGCAATTATTGGGAAAAACCCTAAATTAAATGCATCCCTAGCACTGCTTTCAACTCCAATTTCTGTTGCTATTCCAGTAAAGACTAGTGTTGTTATACCAGCATTTCTTACCATAAGTTCAAAATTTGTGCCAACAAATATGCTTGCAGTGTTTTTATTTATCACAATTTCGTTCTTTTCTGGCTTTATTGCTAATTCATAAAGCGAAGGGTCNNCCATGAACCTCTGCTACCCCATCTAGATAAGAGAAACTTTCTAGCAGGGGATTCAAATCTATCTGGAAGTGGTGTGATTTTAGTATAAAATATTGGTATATTAGAAGACCTTGCAGAGGCAATTAATTTATTTAAAGAATTCATAAATTCTTGTTTATTAAAAATCCCTTGAACTAACATGTTTTGAACATCCCAAACAATCAATGCACTATTATTTGG
>DAXV01000044.1:4717-5776 GCA_002506595.1 Acidilobaceae archaeon UBA158 | reverse complement strand
AGCATTTTTTCATATGGTGGTATCATATAATTTTATATTTATTTGGAGAAGATTCATAAATTTCCCCTGAAGATAATAAATCTTTTAAAATATTAGAAATTTTTTCCTCACTTAATCCAAAAAAGTTTAATATTTCTTCATATGAAACTCCTTCACCTTTATCATTATTTCTTATAAAATCTAATATTTCCTTCCTTAATTTAATATCTTCATCTTCTATATCTTTAAGATAATCTATTTTTCTATCCTCTTCTTTATCTTCCTTCATATTAATATTTTCTTTTTTTCTCTTTTTATTCTTTTTAATAAAAATTTTTCTCCAAAAAATTTCATCTTTTTCTTTAAGTTTTGTAAAATATTTTCCTATAATATAAAAACCATTATCATAATTTGATACCTTTCCTAAAATAATTAATGTATCAAAAATTTTTATGTCAAAATATTCAAAAAATACAACATTTATATATCCAAAAGGATCAATTATTTTTACCCTTAATAGTTTTTTCTCTTCTTGTATATCTATAACTTTTCCTATAACAGAAACTTTTTTATTTTCAAACTTTTCAATATCTTTAGAAAATATTGGAATATACATTATTATACTGATTTATATTTTTGTTCACCTGTTTCATATATATAACCCTCCTTTAATAATTTCTCAATTACTTCTTTTACTTTATCTTCTTCAAAATTGTATTTTTTACTTTCATTAATTATTTCATTTAATGGAACACCATCTGGAAAATCTTTTTGTAATTCTTTTATTATATCTAATATTTTTGATAATTTTTGCCTTTGAGTTGTTGAAATTCCAGTCATTATTATATCTATATCTAATTTCTGAGTTTCAGGATTAATTCCAACTTCTCTTAAACTATAAAATAATAATTCTTTAGCCAAATTAACATCATCCTCTGTAACTACAGGAGATAATCTCATTTTTGCTGATGATTCAGCTAACCTTATTATAGACATTAATTGCCTTGCAGTTATTGGTATTGTTTCTTCACTTTTTCTTGATCTTAATTGAATATAAAAATCTTTTACAATATCTAATGC
>DAXV01000044.1:3556-4646 GCA_002506595.1 Acidilobaceae archaeon UBA158 | reverse complement strand
TTAATATTTCATTTACTATAGCCTCATCTTGTTGCGGATTCGGTTCATCAATTAGTACAAATATTAGATCAAATCTATTAATAATTGTAGGAGGCAAATCTATTTGATCAACAATGCTTTTCATTTTATCCCATCTACCAAATTTTGGATTTGCTGCTGCTAATATTGATGTTTCAGTTCTTAAAGTAGCATGAATATTTGCTTTATCTATAGTTATAGTTTGCTGTTCCATAGCTTCATGTAAAGATTGTAATTCTTCAGTATCTAATTTATCTAATTCATCTATACATACAATACCGCCTGATGTTAATACTAAAGCTCCTGCTTCTAATACCCAACCGCCTTTTAATATTTCATCTTTTCTAACAGATGCTGTTAAACCTACTGAAGATGCTGTAACACCAACAACATATTTAGATTTTGGGGCTATATCAGATACATATCTTAATAATTTTGATTTTCCAACACCGGGATCTCCAACTAATAATATATGTATATTTTTTCTTTCATCAACACCTTTTCTTCTTTTTCCACCAGATAATAATTGTAATGCTATTGCTTTTTTTATTATTTCATATTGCTTTCCATATAAACCTGGAGCTATCGATTGAGCAATTAAATTTAATATATCCCCAGATTTTGCTAATTCTAATATTTTATTTTCATCCTCTGAAGAAATATAAATATCCTCTATATCTTTATCTATAGGTTCTATATAAATTGTATCAATATATAAATCTAATAAAGCCTTTTGTACTCCCGATTTTAATTCTTTTACTATTCCATAAACTTTTACTCTTATTCCTGGTAATGTTTTCCTCTCCATTTTTGGTTCACATAAATCTTCTTTTAATATTACTGTAATTTGTGCAGGTTGTTCTCCTTTTTCTATTTGATCCGCAGGTTCTTCAATTAATAATCTTTGTATATCTATTGTTTCATGATCTAATTCTATAAATTTTCCTTTAGTACTTCCACATACAGGACATTTCTTTGGTCTTTCAATTGAAAAATTTTCATTTTTTATCCAAAATTCCCCTCCACATTCTTCATGCATATATTTAGTTCTTATTATATAAGGTCTTACCTC
>DAXV01000044.1:0-3518 GCA_002506595.1 Acidilobaceae archaeon UBA158 | reverse complement strand
CTTATTCTTAAATATCTAAAATCTTCAGGTACATTTTTTATTCTTACTTTTACTTTTCTATTTAACCTTTCTGAGAAATATAAAGAAATTTGATCAAAGAAAGATTCTGGATTATTTAATAATATATCTACAGTTTCGGCATTTAAATAAGTTTTTATTTTTTCATAATCTAATATAATAGATTTTTCTTCTTCTTTAACAAATTTTTCTATTTCATCTTTTGAAGCATCAAATATCTCTTTCAAAATTTCCGAATCTAATAATTCCTTTTCTTTCTCAATTTCCATATAAGTATATTTGTAGGAAAGTCATAAAAAAGATTTTTAAAAATAAAGTATTTATATTTAATTTGTTAGGGCCCGTAGCTCAGAGGTGGAGCGCCGGCCTTATAAGGTAGCGCTCCTAAGAAAGCCGGAGGTCAGGGGTTCGAGTCCCCTCGGGCCCATAAAATTTATAATTGTTAAATTATTATTATAGAAAAGTCAAAATAAAAACAAAAAACTATTTGAGTTCTATCTTTTTCTCTTTTACATCTAATACCTGTCCTACTCCTACTGTTTTATTCATATCTCTAATAGCAAATCTTCCCAATGATGTATTTGGGAAGTCTTGGAATTTTTCTACTATCAATGGTTTTGTTGGCACGAATTTTATAATTGCTGCATCTCCAGTCTTTAAATATTGTGGATTCTTTTCAACTTCTTGTCCTGTTCTTGGATCTATCTTAGAAGTGATCTCTGTAACCTTACATGATACTGCTGCAGTATGTATATGTATTACTGGTGTATATCCTACAGATATAGCAGATGGGTGATATAATACATAAACTCTTGCGGTGAATTCTTCTGCAATTTTTGGTAATGGTTCTCCTAATTTTCCTACTACATCTCCTCTTCCTATATCTCCAAATTCTGGTCCTTTTACATTAAATCCAATGTTATCTCCTGGTAATGCTTCATCCAATTTTTCATGATGCATTTCTATTGATTTTACTTCACCAGTAACTCCATTTGGTTTCTTTGAAGGTAAGAATATTACCCTATCACCTGCTCTTAATCTTCCAGATTCTACCTTTCCTGCTGGTACCAATCCTACACCTTTTATATTATATACTTCTCCAATTGGAATTCTCAATGGTTTATCTACCAATCTTGGTGGCTCATCTAATAAATCAAANNGCTTCATAAATTGTTGGACCATTATACCAAGGCATCTTATCAGATTTTTGTGTAACATTTCCATCTTCTGTAAATGCTGATACAGGAACAATTGCTTTTATATTTTTTTCAGAGTATCCTATTTGCTTTGCTAATTGCAATACCATATTTTTAACTTGTTCATATCTTTTTTGATCATAATTTACTGAATCTATCTTTGTTATTGCTACAATTAATTGTGGAATACCTAAAGTTCTTAATAATAACATATGTTCTCTTCCTTGTCCATCTGGTCCCAATGCAGTCTCAGCTTCACCTGGAGCAGCAGATACTGCTAATATTGCAGCATCCGACTGAGCAGTACCTGTTATCATATTCTTAATAAAGTCTCTATGACCTGGTGCATCTAAAACTGTTAACATATATTTTTTAGATGGTATTTTTATTGCAGCTACATCAATAGTTAATCCTCTTTTTCTTTCTTCGATGGATCTATCTAATAAGAATGCTAAATAATCTGTTTCTTTTCCTAATTCCTTTGCCAAATTCTTTAATTCTTCTAATACTTTTTGGTCTATTAAATTCAAAGATACCATTAACCTTCCTACTAACGTTGACTTTCCATTATCTACATGCCCTACTACTACTAAATTTATGTGTGGTTTTTCTCTAGCCATTTAAAGATATATTTATAAAAAAATTTATATAACATTTGATGCTAATTAATCTTAAAATATTTATATTTTAATAAACTATTAAAAATATATATTATTTTTACAAAACCTTCACCAATTTATTATACTATTTTAGATCATATAATATAATATTTACTTTCTTTCTAAAAATATTATTTTAAAAAAACTATTGAGTTAAAGGTTGTAATATTTGATTGAAGAAACTGTATGGTAACGCCCCTGCAAATTCGAACATTATATAGTTTTCATCTGGTGTAGTAAATACAGAATAACTTAATCCATATTGTCTTAATGAGTTTAAAGAACTTTCTACTTCTTGTACTTGTTGATAATTTATACTACTGGTTTTTACAGCTATTATAAATGATGGTGTTGCATCAATTCCATAAGTATTTTCATTATTTATTTCAGAATTATATATATCATTATAATATTCCATACTGTTTACACATTGATCTATTTGATTGACATTTAATCCTAAAGATTGAGATTCGTTATTAAAAGCTTGATATACTTGATCTTGACTGCTATAAGAGTCCCATGTTTGGAAATTACTCCAACTCCAATTTGCAAATTCTTCCCATGTATTGAATCCGTAAATTTTATATACACAAGTTAAATATTGAGAAGTAATATTTGCATATGGATGTATTGTATACAATGGGAATACTTTATATACCCAAGATATCTTTCCTGTATCTATATAATTTTGTAATATTTGTGGAAATGTTTGTAAATAAAATAGATCACAAAATGGACATGCATAATCTGAATATTCATAAACTATTACATTTGTACTATCAGGATTTCCATATACAGGATCTATATTACTAATATTTGGCAATGGAACCTGTTGCAACGTTTGTAAATATGTATTTAACTGATTGGAAGAACTAGATGTTTTTATACTTATATTAGATATTGATCCCGATATCATTAAAGCCCCTATAATTACTGATATTGCAATAATTATTGACCCAATTATTATTGCATTCTGAATACTTAATCCCTTTTTCTCATTTATTTTCTCTTCTTTATTATTATTTTCTTCCATCAGTATAATATATTAGATAACTTTATATGTTTTTATCTTCTTTTTTTCTAAATAATTTTTCTTTATTTTCTAGTAAATAAAATATTAATATTATAAATGAAAAGGATGCTAAAGTTTTGCTATATGTTATTTTATATGTTATAATACCAATTAATATAAATATTATAATTATTAAAATATCCGAAATTTTTTCCTTCATAAATTTTTTTTAATAAAATATTTTTTATATCTTACTATAAAAATATAAATTTATGGACAATTATCGGATTAATGAACAATAGTTGGAACAAAGATTTAGAAGAAGAGGTAAAGAAGTTTTGGAAGGAGAATTATATATATGAAAAATGGGTTTTAAAAAATAGGGGAGAAAAAAAGTTCGTTTTCTTGGAAGGTCCACCTTATACAACCGGTTCCCCACATATGGGTCATGCATTTAATAGAACTATCAAGGATATTGTGTTAAGATATTATCAAAAGAAAGGATTTAATATAACAAATCAATCTGGATTTGATATGCATGGATTACCAATTGAAGAAAAAGTAGAGAGAAAATTAGAGATAAAAGATAAAAGAGAAATAGAAAAAAAGGGGGTAGAAAATTTCATAAAAGAA
>DAXV01000015.1:8632-9051 GCA_002506595.1 Acidilobaceae archaeon UBA158 | reverse complement strand
TTACAGATGTTATCTGTATCTTTTCAGTTAATGCTGGATTTGCAGTATGAACTGATCCTACCAAACCACTTAGCCATAAGTATATTAAAACAGCTGCAGCTATTGCAATTAATATAAGCATTACAACAGCTACGATATCTGATATTGCTTTATTATTCCTTTTATTAATCCCCTTCACCTTATACAATATTATTCACTCCCCATTTGTTCTATTATTTATTTAATAATTTAGTATATTTAAGCTTTTCTACGTAATATTACAGAATTTATTAAGCATAATAGTTTTATAATAAATGCAAGCCTTTAAAAAAGCTATATTGATTCTTAAATCCATTCTTAATTATAACTATCCATAAAATAAAACGTTTTTAATTTAATGCCATCTTAGTTATAAAGGTAGTTAAAATGGAAGAGCTTAA
>DAXV01000015.1:4888-8603 GCA_002506595.1 Acidilobaceae archaeon UBA158 | reverse complement strand
AGAGAACAAAAATGAAATCAATAATCTACGAGAAGAAAAACTATTAGTAATAGATACCCCGCCTCCTTATGCAAGCGGTAAATGGCATGTTGGAGGGGCAGCGCATTATTCACAAATAGACATGATTGCAAGATATTATAGATTGAAAGGTTATAATGTAATTGCGCCATTTTATGCTGATAGAAATGGCTTACCAGTTGAAGTCCAAGTAGAGAAAACCTATAATATAAAGGCAAGCGATTTTGCTTCAACTCCAGAAGGAAGGGAAAAATTCTTAAATTTATGTAAAAATTATTTAGATAATGCAGAGAAGGAAATAGTTAATGTATGGAAAAGACTTGGCTGCAGCTTTGATTATTATAAAGAAGGTACTGATAGCGAAAAATATAGGAAAATGACACAAAGAACTTTTATTGAGCTATTTAAAAAAGGTTTGATTTATGAGGATGAAAGGCCTGTTAGATGGTGTCCTAGATGCGGAACAACTTTAGCTGAGGCTGAAATTGAATATGAAGAAGAAATAGATTATTTATATTACATAAACTTTAAAATAAAAGGGGAAGAAAAATATGTAACAGTTGCAACAACAAGGCCCGAATTATTAGCTTCATGCGCTGCACTAATCTACAATCCTAAAGATGAAAGGTATAAGGATTTAAAGGGAAAGAAAGCAATATCTCCTCTATATGAAAATGAATTGGAAATACTTGAGCATCCGAGCGTTGATATGAGCTTTGGAACAGGGTTAATGATGGTATGCTCTTATGGAGATGAAAACGATGTAAGGCTTTTTAAAGAGCTTAATTTAAAGCCAAAAGTTTTGATAGGGCCAATAGGAACTATGTTACCGAATTCTGGATTTTTATCTGGTTTAACTGTAAAACAAGCTAGAGAAAAGATTGCAGAAGAACTTGAAAAGAAAAAATTATTGGTTAAAAAAGAAAAAATTAAACATACAATACCAATTTGTTGGAGGTGTAAAACACCTTTACAAATAATAAATAGAAGGGAATTCTTCTTAAAGCAATTGCAATTTAAAGATGAGCTAAAAGAGATCATAAATAAAATTGATATAAGGCCTGAAATGCATAAGAAAAAATTATTTGATTGGATTGATAGCATATCCATGGATTGGCCCATATCAAGGGATAGATTTTATGGAACAGAAATACCTGTTTGGAGGTGTACAAATTGCAATTCAATACTTGTCCCGCCAGAAGAAGACAAATATTATAGACCTTGGAAGGATGAAATACCGTTTGAGAGGTGCCCAGTTTGCAATGCACCAAAAGAAAAAATTGTTGGGGAAAAGAGGGTTTTTGATACATGGTTCGATTCAAGCATTTCAGTTTTATATGTAACAAAATGGAATGAAAACAAGGAATTCTTTGAAAAAGCTATAGAAAATACATTAAGACCTCAAGGAGAAGATATAATAAGGTCTTGGCTTTACTATTCTTTATTAAGAGTTTATCAACTAACAAAAAGACCAGCTTTTAAATATATAAGGATAACAGGTATGGGCCTTGATCCTAAAGGAAGGCCTATGCACAAATCTTTAGGAAATGTAATAGATCCAGATCCAATAATAAGTAAATATGGAGCAGATGCGTTTAGATTTTGGTCAGCCATTTCCGCAAAATTAGGATATGATTATAGGTTCGATGAAAACAAGATAATAACTGGGAGAAACTTTGCAACAAAGATATGGAATTTAACTAGGTTCATATCTTCATTCCCATATATAGAAGGGGAATATTTTGAAACTGAAAAGGCCTTTTTAGCTTTAACTCAAGATTATATAGAAAAAATTGATAAAGGTTATCAAACGCTCGATATGTTTGAGCCTATAAGTTTATTGTATGAATTGCTATGGGACATATTTGCATCTAATTATGTTGAATTGGTTAAAAACAGAGCATATAATAAAGAAAATGAATTTAGTAAAGAAGAACAAATTTCATCATGGAGGGGTTTACATGAAATATTTAAATCATCACTAATAATGCTCTCCCCCATAATGCCCTTCATAACATATCATTCCTATAAGGTGCTTTATAACAAAGATATAAGAGAAGAAAACATTCCTAAGCCTTGGTTTAATGAAGAAGAAAAACAAAAACTTATGAAAGATGCCTTAAATATAATAGAAATAAATAGGGAAATATGGGCTTATAAGAAATCTCATAACATAAGTTTAAATAAACCAATAGAAGGTAAAATTATTATAAACGATGAAAACCTATCAAGATATGTTAAAGACTTGAAATCATTACATAAAACAGAATTTATAATAAACAAAGAAGCTATAGGAGAAAAAATTGGAGAAAAAATTTATTTGGTGAAATAAATGGAACTCTACGATTTAATTGTAATAGGTGGAGGTCCCGCTGGTTATCCTGCAGCAATTAGGGCATCGCAGTTAGGTTTAAGAGTTGCATTAATAGAAAAAAACAAGCTAGGAGGAGAATGCACAAATTATGGGTGTATACCAACTAAGGCATTAATAAAAAGCTCATATGAAAACAAAGATTTTAAAAATGCAATCGAAGAGGCAATAAATGCATCAGAAAAAGTAAGAGATGGCATCTCTTTTTTATTAAAAAGCAATAAAGTAGATGTTTTTTATAGTGAAGCAGATATAGAAGAAAATAATGAAATGTTTATAGAAAAAAATAATAATATAAAATCAAAGAAATTAATTGTGGCAACTGGAACAGAACCTATTGATTTACCTAATTTGAAAGTCGATGGGGAATTGATACATAATAATAGAACAATACTAAATTTAAAGGAAAAACCTTCAAACCTATTAATAATAGGAGCAGGTTATGTTGGCGTTGAATTTGCTAACGCATTCTCAAAACTTGGCACTCAAGTTACGTTAATTGAGGCAATGCCTAGAATTTTGCCAGGATTAGACCAGGATATATCAAGACTTGCTGAAAGATCTTTAAAAAATAAAGGAATTAAAATTTATAAAAATACAACAATAAATGAGATAAAAGAAAAAAGGGAAAATTACATAAAAATAAACATAAATAATGAAGTTATGGAATTTGATTCAGTATTAATATCGATAGGAAGGAAACCTGTTTTACCGAATATAAAGGTGGAAAAAGATGAAAGATCATTTATAAAGACCGATAAATATTTGAGAACTTCAAACCCAAACATTTTTGCTGCAGGAGATATAACTGGTAATCCAATGCTTGCACATAAAGCCTTTGTTCAAGGTGTTGTTGCAGCTGAAGGAATCGTAAATAAGCTAAAAGAAGTAGATTATAATATAATACCAAGTGTTGTTTTTTCTAAACCTGAAATCTTTTCAGTTGGCTATACATTAAACCAAGCAAATTCCCTAGGATTAAATGCTAAAGAAACAAAGCTTCCATTAGGAGGTCTTGCCAGATCTGTTATAGAAAAAGAGGAAATCGGTTTAATAAAAATAGTTTATGATTCTTCCAATAGAATATTAGGAATTCATGCAATTGCCGATTATGCGTCTGAAATAGCATTATCAGCAACTCTTGCTGTGAAATTAAAAGCAAGCTTAGAAGATCTATCTTTGAGTATGCCCCCTCACCCAACTATGTCTGAGGCGTTAAAGGAAGTTGCAGAGTTAGCTTTAAATAGACCAATTCATTATATTAAAATTTAATCCATATAGTAAAAATTCAATACGTCCCATCATTATAAACCTAATTACAGGTTT
>DAXV01000015.1:3608-4840 GCA_002506595.1 Acidilobaceae archaeon UBA158 | reverse complement strand
ACTGGTGCTTTTCTTTTAATGAGAGATGTTGATGATGTAGTTTTAATTGATATAGTAAAAGACAAACCACAAGGAGAAGCTTTGGACTTAGGCCATATGGCTTCAGCTATTGGGTCAAGCAGAAAAGTTATTGGTTCAAATGATTATAAAGATATGGCAGGCTCGGATATTGTAATTATAACAGCAGGCTTTCCAAGAAAAGCTGGACAAACTAGAGAAGAGCTTTTGGCAGTTAATGCTAAAGTTATGGCAGAGGTTTCTGATGCAATTAAGGAATATGCACCAAAGGCTAAGGTATTAGTATTAACAAATCCATCTGATGCAATGACCTATGTTGTATATAAGAGGTTAAAAGCACCAAGAAATCAAGTTATAGGCTTTAGCGGTATGCTAGATGCACCAAGACTTTCTTATTATGCATCTCAAAAATTAGGCATAAGCCCTGCTTCAATTTTACCGATAGTTTTAGGGATGCATGGAGAAAACATGTTCCCAGTGCCTAGATTATCAATGGTAGGAGGAGTTCCTTTAAGCGAATTAATGAAAAAAGAAGAAATAGATGAAATAGTTAAGAAAACAGTTGGCGCAGGAGCAGAAGTAATCAAACTAAGAGGATATAGCAGCAATTGGGCTCCAGCAGCTGGTTTAACATTAATGGCAGAAGCGATTAAAAATGATCAGAAGAGGGCTATAATTGCAAGCGTTATATTGCAAGGAGAATATGGAGTTAATGATGTTGTTGCAGAAGTGCCTGTAATTCTAGGTAAAAACGGTGTAGAAAAAGTATTAGAAGTACCGCTAAATGATGAAGAACGCCAAGGATTTATGAAGAGTATAGATTCAGTTAGAGCCCTTTTGAATTCATTACCACCAGAATATAAATGATTATTAATCAGAAATTTTTTATAAGAAAAAGTTAAAACCTTTCTTTTTATAGTAATTTCGGAGATGAACATGTCAGAAATAAATATCGACGATGAAATGAAAAATGTCTTAGAAAAGTTAAGCGAAAAAGAGCTAAGAATGACACCTCAAAGAATACTTATATCAAAGACTATATTAAGTATGGTTAAGAATCATTCATCATTAAAAGAAATATATGATGAAACTCAAAAAGTTTTACCAAGAGTTGGTATGTCAACTGTTTACAATACAATAAAAATGCTTGAAGCGTTGAAAATAATTGATACATTTGATGTTGATGGTAAAATGAGAATAGACCAAACATTTCC
>DAXV01000015.1:2686-3582 GCA_002506595.1 Acidilobaceae archaeon UBA158 | reverse complement strand
ATGCATTAAACGAAATTGCCAAAATATTAACAAAATATGGAGTTAATATTGATATAAAAAAGATTTTAATAGATGGTAAATGTATGGAATAAAAAGCATATTTATTTTAAAACTTCATATTTCCTCTAGGGAAAAAATGTGGTATGCAAGAGAAAATTAACTCCATTTGAAACTAAGCTAACAACGCTTTTTCAAGTTATGCCAATGCATGCAAATCCGTTAGGCATGTTATTCGGAGGGGTTATGGAGGATTGGATGATACAAGTATCTAATATGGAAGCAACCAGAATAGCTAAGAGGCCAACTTTATTAGCAGGTATGGATAGCATATTCTTCATTTCTCCTGTATTAGTTGGAGAAAATGCAAACATAACTGCATGGGTTGATTATGTTGGAAATACAAGTATTGATATTGGATTATTAGTCGAGGCAGAAAATCCAATACTTAATGAAAAAAGGCTAACAACCTTAGCTCACATGACTTATGTTGCTGTAGGAAAAGACCTTAGACCTGTTCCTTTAGATGTATGCATTGAGCCTAAAACAAAGGAAGAAGAAGAAATATATCAAGATGCGTTGAAGAGGAGGAAGAGCAGAGAAAATAGGATAAAGGATAGAAGAGCGAAAGCGTTAGATTCATCGCCTCCTAGGGGGTTAGATGATAGGTTTACAATAACAAATTATAAAGTAGTTATGCCTGAAGATGCCATGGCATTAAATACACTATTCGCAGGAAAATTAATGAGGCTCTTAGATGAATCAACTGCCTTAGTAGGAACTAGATATGCAAGGGGTCCTGTTGTTACAGCATCTGTAGATACAACAGATTTCTATTCCCCAGTTATGGTTGGAGAGACCCTAATAATTTATAGCACGTTAACAAACATAGGAAAAAG
>DAXV01000015.1:0-2652 GCA_002506595.1 Acidilobaceae archaeon UBA158 | reverse complement strand
ACTACAACAAGTTACTTCACATTAGTTCATATTGGGCCAACAGGGAGGAGCGAGCCTATACCAGAATTCAAAATTACTGAGGATTGGCAAAAACAGATTATTGATGAGTCGGAAAAAAGAAGAGAAGAAAGGCTTGAGATGCTTTCATCATTTAAAGCAAATGCAGAGAAGTTTAGACAAATTGTTGTTTAAATCCAAAAAACATTTAAACCCAATCTTTCTGCCTCTTTACCTAAAGCATAGCTATATGAAATGTTTTTATCTGCCATTACCCTAATTTTCTTGTTTTTGTTTTTTACTAAAAACACCCTTATCATATTTACCAATTCGTTTTCAACTTCTTTTGATACTGGATTTGAAAAATGGAATTGAGCTGTTGGATATAAACCACAAATTTCATATGGTATTAATAGTAAATATGGAGCATAATAAATAACGTGAAAGTCTTCATTATCTTCCTTTTTACAATTATATGGCTTTAATAAAATTGGTTTATCATCTTTTATCTCATATTTCGTTAAAACCCATGTCTTATAATTAATTATCCTTGGATTCCATGAATTCTCTATTCCATAAAACTTTAACCCTCTCGGATTTCCCTTATATCTTGGATTAAATCTATCCATATATTTTATGTATTTGCTTATAGATCTTAAGGCATTTTGCATTTCAGGCCTATACCTTGAGATCTCAACCAATAGCTCCCAAAGCCTTCCTTCTCTTATTGCCTGTTTTGTCCTATCTATTGATTTTTTAATTGCATATAGATTATGTATAGCTAATAATCTCCTCCTTTCCTTTGCATCCATTTGAATTAAATCCTTTGGAGTATATCTTGAACAAACAGGACAATTGCATGGAAAATATTCAAGGTCTTCAATTTTTTCAGTTCCATAATCAGTTATATACCTATCATCTTTTGCATAAAGTTCATAGGATGCTGAATCAAAAGAATCTATACCTAAAGCTATTGCATAAGGGAAAATTAAAGGATGGCCTCCTCCAAATAAATGAACAGGTTTTTCTGGAGGCAGATATTTTTTTGCATTTACTATCATGTCTATTATTGTGCTGTATTGATATTTTTCTAAAAAAACTGTTGGACTTCCTATAGCAAACATTTCAAAAGGCAAAGTAGAGGATTCTTTAGCGCTTTTTTCTACTAAATTTAAATACCTACCCCCTTGAATAGGTAAAACCCATATTGTTCTATCATCTTTTAAGTTTATTGCTTCATGTGCATTCTTTAAGGTTTCCTCAACGCTTCTTTCAGCTTCATCATAATTTGTATCTCCCGTTGGTTTGTCTAAAATAACTGCTATATCGCTTCCAATGGCTTTTTCAAAATTCATAACTGTTTCTTGGTTAACATCTATATTTCCATATTTTAAGACTTGATATGCCCCGCTATCTGTCATTATTACCTTATCAAAATTTAAGACCTTATGAATTCCTTCATTAATTACCTTTTCTCCAAACCTCTTATAAGACAAATACGCATTTGTTATTATTTGATTGAAACCTATTTCCTCTATTTCCTTAATGCTAACATCTTGCTTTAATGGGTCTATAACAGGGAAAAAAGCTGGAGTTTCTATATTACCGCTCTTTGTCTTTAATATACCTATTCTTGCTGCTAAATCAAAATCCTTTATATTAAACATTAATAAAAGCACCGCTATTGATTAATACCTTTTGTCCTCAAATATTCCCTATAAATGCTATATATTTTTTGGGCTAATGGCCCTGAGCCTTCAACGCCATCTTTAGAAACCTTTATGTTTTTACCTACTTCAACAACATTTATATCATCGTATACCTTTATTAGATGCCTTTCTATATTTCCAAACCTAGATAAAAATTCTGAAAATTCCTTTGCATTAAATATCTCGCTTTCTCCTATTAATATTTCGCTAATATTATTACCATATATTATTGAAACAGGCCATACATTACCTTCGTTATCTTTAGCTGATTCTAGCATAACGCTGTAAGTTGTTGGATCGTAACCTGTTAATTTACCGGTATAAGTTCTGCCGTTTGCTAGCTTTATTGTAACGCTTCTATCTAATAATGAATTTAATCGTGAAACGAATCTCCTTGCTGGCTCTGGAGATGCTGACATTTTTTACACCTATCCTTTTTCCTGTTTTCCTAAATATTAGGTTTTTCTATTTAATAATAATCCTTTGATTTTTAAATGAAAATTTTTATTTTCTTTGGTTTTTTATTAAATGTGGTGAATCAATTGAAACCAATATTTTCGGCAAAATATAGGGTTTATTGGAGTGAAACAGATGCTGCTATAATGATGCATTTTTCAAACTTCTTCAGAGTTTGCGAAAGGACTGAAGAAGAGCTGTTTGCATCTTTAAACATTTCTCAAAAAGGAGATGTTGGAAAAAGATTGTTAATGCCTAGAGTTCATGCTGAATGTGATTATAAAAACTCTTTAAGACCTGGTGATGTATATACTGTAAACATAACAGAAATTGTTTTAGGAAAAAGCAGTTTAAGGTATACTTATGAAATTTATAACGAAACAACTAATCAATTATCTGCAATTTGCAAAATTGTTTCCGTAATATATGATGAAATTAACAATAAATCAAAAGAAATTCCTGAAGAAATAAGAAAAAAGCTTATAGAAAT
>DAXV01000012.1:33475-38088 GCA_002506595.1 Acidilobaceae archaeon UBA158 | reverse complement strand
TCTTATGCATATCAAATCACTCCTGACTGTTTGTTTTTAATCTAGGAATTTATTTTTTATTGAATAGAAAGTTTCTTACTCTTTTAATTTATTAAACAAGATTTCCATCTATAATCTAATAAACGTTGAATAAATGTTATAAACCAACAAATAAAATTATAGTTTGGTGACAATAAAAATGATTGAAAGGACTTTAGTATTGGTCAAGCCTGATGGAGTTAAAAGAGGATTAATAGGAGAAGTTATTTCCAGATTCGAAAAGAAAGGATTAAAAATAGTTGCATTAAAGATGGTTAAACTTGATAAAGCAAAGGGAGAAGAATTCTATTCTGTACATAAAGATAAAAGCTTCTTTAAAGATCTTGTAGATTTTATAACAAGCGGTCCAATAGTTGCAATGATATTAGAGGGGGATTCAGCTATTTCTGTAGTTAGACTTATGATTGGAAGCACTGATGGGAGAAAAGCTCAACCTGGAACTATAAGAGGAGACTTTGCATTATCGATACAAGATAATGTAGTTCATGCAAGTGATTCACAAGAAAGTTTTGATAGAGAATATAAAGTAATATTTAAAGATGAAGAAATAGTCCCTAGTTATTAAATCCAAATATAAAAATATTTTTAATAAATTAATTTTAAATTAAAGTAATTATAATTTTGTTATATAATCATTAAATATCAAAATCAAGTTATTCAAAAATTTTAATAATTAATTATTAATTTTCTTATCCAAAATTTCCTTTATTTTTGATAAAAGCAAATTATATTCCTTAAAGCCTGCGTTTTTCTTTATTTCAGCTATTTCTTTCAAAGTTAATAACTCATCATTACTAATTATGTTTTTAAATTGAGTAACTAATTTCATAGCATGTTCATGAGGAACATCAGTATATATTGTATCTCCTTCATTTGCATGTCTACCTATTAATATTTTTCCTTCAATGGAAATGGCAACTGCTTGACCAACTTTAGCAAATTCAAGACTTTTATCCTTATCTTTTATCGCCATAATCCTTCCCAATTCTTTGCCTTTTTCGTTTATTAAAGGATATCCAGGTTTTATGATACCTCCACTTACTTCTACTCCAACAATAGCAGGATCGCTTCTCCTGAAAACATATCCAGGTAATATTTTGAACTTTCCTGGTCTTATTAACGAATCTAATTCTTTTTGTAATTCTTCCTTTTTTAGATTTTCTCTCCAATTTTCATATTCTTCTATTAAATGATATATTATATTATTTTGGAAGACCTTAACATTACTATTTGCTAGTTCAGCTTCAGCTTCGGGCAAAATTTTTACATTAAAGGCAATAATAACACCCAATGATCTATCTTTTTTTGCACTTAATGAAGCCTCCAAAATATCAGACTTATTTACATTTCCGATATCTGCAACCCTAATAGGTATATTCATGCGCTTAAATGCTTCTACTAAAGCTTCTAATGTTCCTAAGGTATCAGCTTTAATTATAATACCATCTTTATCTGCTTTGAAAATTAACTCTTTCACTTCGCTCTGTAATGTTTTGCTTATTTCTTTAGCCTCTTCATAATTATTTGCAACATATATTGATGAGCCTGCTAATGCATATTCAAGGCCTGAGGCTGCAATTCTTACCCCTGCTGCAGCATAAACTTCAGAAACGTTTACAAACCTAGTACCTTTAGCTCTTAGATCGCTTAAAGGAGCAGGCATTAATAATGATCTTACATTTGTTATTATTGGTCCATTTTTACCATTAAGAACTATAATATCCCCAACCTTAATAACACCATCATAAATTATTGCATCTAAGACTGTGCCTAATCCTTCAGCTTCCTTGACCTCCAAAACTGATCCCTTAGCTGGCCCTTCAGCAAACACTAGCCTATTTCTTAAGTATTGTTGAGCAAGACCTGCTAATACAGCAAGTAAATCTGGAACCCCTTCGCCAGTTTTTGCTGAAACTGGAACTATAGCAACAGTCTTGGTAAAATCTTTGATTTTCATATATAGATCAGCCTGAAATCCTAATTCAGAGAACTTAGTTACTATAGTTCCATAAATAACTCTTTCCAATTCTTCTTTGGCCCTTTTAGACTGATTTTGATACGAAACCACAAATGGTTGATCTGGGTTGCTTTCCCATCCAGGTAATCTGTCTATTTTATTTGCGGCAATTAAAAAAGGAACCTTTCTTGATTTAAGCAAATCTATAGCCTCATATGTTTGATCTTGCAAACCTTTAGTTACATCTATAACTAGTATTGCAAAATCTGCAATACTGCCTCCTCTTTTTCTCAAATTTGAAAAAAGTTCATGGCCTGGAGTATCTATAAACAGCAATCCTGGAATAATTAGTTTAATTGGAACAATCTTTTTTAATGGCTCCGATATTTTTTCAATAACTGCAGAAGGTACTATGCTTGCCCCTATGTGTTGAGTTATTCCCCCTGCTTCTCTAGCTGCAATAGCTGTACTTCTGATTTTGTCTAAAAGTGAAGTCTTTCCGTGATCAACATGACCTAATACTACTACTATTGGTTGTCTTAATTTTTTTGTCTGACCTTGAGATTGTACTTGACTCATTTTGTTTCCCTCTTATACAGGAAATCCTTAAAGGTTTAATATAAAAATGACTTTTAATAGCGCTATGATTATTGAACTGAATAAATAAAAAATTTTAGTCAAAATTAGCCTTAAAGTTAACTTTATTCATATATTCAATTTTTTCTATAATTTTTTCAGCCATTATAGATTCGTTTTCTTCTAAAACAAATAATCCATTTGCTCCATATAAGGTCTCTTCACATTCACCTATTGTTATGGAAATCTTTGCTATTATATGATTACTATGTTTTGGTAAATAGAAAAATAATGAAAATATTTTATTTTTATATTCTAAAATTACGTAGAAACAGTTTTCCTTATCTTCTATTGATGATACTTTTAAACCTTTTTGCCTTAAAATTGAAATTAATGATTCAATCTTCTTCATCATCACTTCCTTCTGACTCAACATCAATATCTACCTCACTTTCTTTACTAACACTATTTACGCAATCCAGTTTTTCATCACCTACAATTTCTGGAATTAACCCAAACCTTCTTATTATGTTACAAATATTATCCCAAGGTACAACAGCTTTTTGGCCTGCTTCGGTTTCAATAAATGCTAAGTTTCCCTTCCTCGTTATTTTTGCTTTCATAGTCAATTAAAATTACCTCCTTTTTAAGCATTTAATAAATATCATATGAACTCCCTATTCAAAGATAGCCTTCTAGTATTTGTATAGGCTTTACTCCTTAAATTTGTTCACGACCAAAATTCTAATATGTTAACTTTATTATATTTTAAACGTTAAAATTACTAAAAATCTTAAGAAATAATAATTGAATTAATTTAAGAATAGCTTATTTCCACATTTAATTGAGCTAATGCTGTTTTTCTCCTTTCAGCTCTGGGATCAGGGATCATACGCCCTCTTACTGTTTTCTTTCTTCTCTCCCCTTCTTTTTCAGGATGGAAACCCGGAGGTTCTGATAAAAGTACCTTCTTTCTTACAGCTCCAGGAACGCCTGGATGCATTGGAAAACCTGTAGCATCACTACCACCTTTTATTTTTAGTTTAATATTATCAAAACCTAAAAGTCCTCCATCAAATTCATCTCCAATTTCTAAACCAGATAGTCTTATCATTATATCTTCTGGTACAGCTAGTTGCCACGCTTTGGCCCTAAATGCTATTCCATCTGCTTCATTTGATCCAGCAATTTCCCCTAAAAGTTCACTGCTAATCCAAACTTCATTTTCAGGAACTTTATCATCTTGAATAACTTTTAATGGAACATTCGATTTTCCACCTTCTTTTTTAATAGTAAGTGTCAAAACTCCAACTTCATTTAATTTAAGATCATCAATTAATTTTTTGTTTACTTTAGCTTTTGGCAATTCTTTTCTTTCTTGCTCTTTTGTTTTCTTCATAGATTCGTTTAATTTTAAATCATTATCATCTACTCCCTTAACTTTTACATTAACTGTTTTATTCCCAGCCTTGGGATCAGATATCACAACCCTCAGTGGTGGTCTTTCTTCAGCTGGCATGTTTTACACCTTTTTGCTCCCTCTGAAAATCATTGTTTAGTAGTTTTAAATCCTTTTGCTAACATTTTTACATAATTTAAAATAAATTTTTGTAAAATGAAATTAATCTTTTTAATATAAATTAATAATTTAAATATTAAATAATTTAATCTTCATACAATGTTACTTTGACATCAGCCTTAACTTTTTCCGATGAAAATGGTGGTACGGAATTTCCCAAATCAATTGCAATAGATACTTGATTTCCAGTATCATCAGTTATTTTTACTTCTGCAATATATGTAGTTTCTGGCCCTCCTGATTCGAAGACCTTCATTAAAGATTCATATAATCTTGATATTGCCATTTGAAATGTTACTGGACTTGATAGATCTTCAGGCTTCAAGGTTAAAGTAGCAAAATTCTTAAATACTTTGCCAACTTTAGCCTCTCCTTTAAACTCCTTGACTACTACAGGCTTTTCTTCTGACATAATTTTCACCGCAATAACTATAGTTACTAGATTTAATATGTTTATGCATA
>DAXV01000012.1:0-33419 GCA_002506595.1 Acidilobaceae archaeon UBA158 | reverse complement strand
AATTTTTAATGTGATGCTTTTAAGATAAAAAATTCAGAAAATTTTTAGGTAACAATATTAACCAAAAAGATAGAGTGAAAAAAATGGAAGATAAAAGCGAGATAATAAATAATTTAAAAAATATTGAAAATAAATGGCAAAACAAATGGAATGAAAATAAAATATTTGAAGCAAATCCTGATGAGAATAAGAAAAAATTCTTTATTACATTTCCATTTCCATATATGAATGGGCTACCTCATTTAGGAAGTGCCTTTACAATATTAAGAGTTGATGTAATGGCTAGATATAAAAGAATGAAAGGTTACAATGTATTGTTTCCGCAAGGATGGCATGCAACTGGTGGACCTATAGTTGCATCTGCTAGAAGAATAAAAGAAAACGATATAAAGAAAATTCAAGAACTTAAAAGCATGGGAATTCCTGAGGAATTAATTAAAAATTTTGAAGAGCCTTCTTATTGGGTTTATTATTTTACAAGTGAATGGGAAAAAGATTTAAAGAGATATGGGTTAAGCATTGATTGGAGAAGGAAGTTTTTTACGACAAGCCTCAATCCGTATTTTAGTAAATTTGTTGAATGGCAATATTATAAGCTAAGAGAAAGAAATTATATTGCAAAAGGTAGCCATCCAGTTGTATGGTGCCCTAAGGAAAAGAAAGTTGTAGGAGATCATGACAGGCCTGATGAATATGCTGGTATTGGACCAGTTGATGCAACGATTATAAAGTTTAAAATGGAAGATGAAAAAATTGTTCCAGCTTTAACATATAGACCTGAAACAATATTTGGTGTTACAAATATATGGGTCAATAAAGATTATGTATACAATATAGCAGAAGTTGATAAAGAAACTTGGATAATAAATGATTACATGGCAGAAGAGTTATCCGATCAAAAGCATGCAGTTAAAATAATAGGAAAAATTGATGGAAAGGAATTAATAGGAAAATACGTTATAAATCCAATTAATAACAAAAAGGTACCCATTTTACCAGCTCAATTTGTTATCCCAGATGAAGGCACAGGCATAGTTATGAGTGTTCCAGCTCACGCACCATATGATTATATAGCTCTTGAAGACTTAAAAAACAATAAAAAATTAATTCAAGAATTTAATCTTAATGTGGAAGAAATTAATAAATTAACACCAATATCAGTTATAAAAACAGCAGAATTTAAAGACATACCAGCGAAAGAAATTATAAAAAAGCTAGGTATAAAAAGTCAAAATAATGTAGAGCTATTAGAAAAAGCAACAAAAGAACTTTATTCAAAAGAGTTCTATAATGGTATTATGTACAATGTTGATAATAAGTATGAAAACTTAAAAGTTAGTGAAGCAAAAGAATTGATAGCGAGAGATTTAAGAAATGAAAATAAAGCATTAAAGGTTTATACGCTTCCTTCAAAAGTATATTGCAGATGTGGAGCAAGAACTCATATAAAATTTGTTGAAAACCAATGGTTCTTGCTATATAGTAATGAAGAGTGGAAAAGCAAGGCAAGAGAAATTGTTAAAAACATGAATTTCTATCCTGAATCAGTAAAGGATGATTTTTTAAAACTAATTGATTGGCTTAACGATTGGGCATGCACCCATATGAACGAACTTGGTACTCCCTTACCTTGGGACAAGGATTGGGTAATAGAAAGTCTTAGTGATTCAACAATATATATGGCATATTATACAATATCTCACTATATTCAAGATAAAATTGACCCATCAAAACTTATTCCAGAGCTTTTTGATTACATATTTTTAGGTATGGGAGATTTAGATGAAGTATCTAAAAAGACCCAATTAGATAAAAATCTTATTGAAAGCATGAGAAAAGAATTTTTATATTGGTATCCTGTTGATTTAAGAATTAGTGGAAAAGATCTTTTACAAAACCATTTACTGTTTTTCGTTTATCATCATGCAGCAATATTTGATAAAGATAAATGGCCAAAAGGAATTGGTATAAATGGATGGGTATTATTAAATGGAGAGAAAATGGCAAAGAGTAAAGGAAACTTCTTGCTTTTGAGAGATGCATTAAACAAATGGGGTGCTGATGTAACAAGATGGTCAGAAGTAATGGCAGGTGCCGATCCAGGTTATGATGATGCTAATCTCGAGATTTCTTCAGTAGAAAATGCCATAGAAGAACTTAATTCTTGGCTTAATTTAGTAAAGAACAATTATAACAAAGGAAGAGAGTATAGACTAAGCCTTGATGATTGGTTTGAAAGTATAATTAATAGCACTATTAAGGAAGTTACCGAAGATATGGAAAAAACAAGATTTAAGAGTGCTCTTGTAAAATCTTATTATTATCTTAAAAACAAATATAAGTGGTATATTACTAGATCAAATATACCTAATAAACAAATTGTCAATAAATACCTAGAAACAGTTACCTTGATGATAGCTCCAATTGTTCCTCATGTAGCAGAAGAAGCGTGGCATCTAATGGGCCATAACGATTTTGTTTCACTTCATCAATGGCCAGAACCTGATGAAAGCAAAATTAATAAAGATTATGAAAAAGTAGAAGAATTAATAGAAAAAATAATTAATGATGCAAGGGAATTAATTAACTTAATAGATAATGTCAAGAGAATCTACATAATAATTGCATCTCCATGGAAATATGAGCTTTTCAATGATGCAAAGAATAATATAAAGAATAAGACATTAAAGGAATTAAGAGGGGAATTAATTAAAAACAATTATAAAGTTGAAAAAAGCAAGGTTGCAAAAGTAATTGATATGATATCTAAATATTCTGAACTTTTAGAGAATTATGTAACAAGAGACCTTGAAATAAAGTCAATACAGGAATCTAAAGAGTTCCTTGAGAAAGAGCTTAATAAAGAAATTGTAATAGTCTTAGAAGAAAATAGCAACTTACCAAGAAGTGATTTAGCATTACCTGGAAGACCTGCCCTTTATTTAGAAAAATAATTTTATATAAATAAGAATATTATTATTTTAACAAAAAGTTTGCATAATTTTATAAACGCTCAAAATTTCATTAAATTCAACGGTTGAAAAAATGAATAAAATTAATGAACTAATATATTCTCTTAATAGTATTGCAAGGAGCGGTTGGATGATAAAGGGAGTAGATGCATGCAAAGCAGAAACAGTTTCTCAACATCTGTTTGCATCTTCATTAATTGCATTAGAAATATCATCAAAATTAAATAATATAGATAAATATAAAGCAGCATCAATTGCCTTAATACATGATATCGGTGAAGCAATAATTGGCGATATAAGTAAAACTGCCAATGTAGATAAATCTAATTCAGAAAAAGAAGCCATAAATAGTCTAAATTTAAACAATGAAATAAAGAAATTATATAATGAATACGAATCTGGGAGCACTATAGAAGGTGTTATTGCAAAAATTTCCGATTTATTATCTACATATATTATTTCACTTAAATATGAAAGAGAAGGATATAAAGTAAATGAAATTAAAGATAATGTTAAAGAAGAAATAATTAGACTATCAAAGAGATATAAAATTGATAACATTATTATCGATTTCTTAAAAAACATTGAACAAAGCTAATACATAAAAATTAAAGATTTTATTAATATATATTAAAAGGATGAAGAGAATGAATAATGAGAATGCATTAAAATTTCCAATAACAGCAATAGGATTAAGTACTTCAGAATCTTTATCATTATATCATTATTTATCAGGAGGTAAAGTAATGCACATTTTGTTGCCATCAAAAAATCCTATAAGATGCAAAGACTTTGATATATGTGAAATTTATAAATCTAATTTTGGAAACTTAAGAGAGATAAATATCTCTGATATAAACAATTTAATTGATAAGTGGGGAGTTGATGGAGTAATACTAGAAGGCGTAAATTTAAAAGATTTTATAGACAACGAGTCATTAAATAATATCAAAAAGCAACTGAATAAACCAATTGGAATTAGAATAACAGAGCCGATAAATTTATATAATGCCGATTTTATAGTATATGATCATTTTTTAGATTATTATAATAATGTAGATCTAATAAACTATGTCAAGAATTTCGATAAATCTCATTCTTGGATGGAATTACAATTATATTATAAAGAGCCTATATTAGAAAAATTTATGCCATTAACAAGTATTGCTGGTAAATTAGGAATACCGGTTCACATATATTTGTTAGATAATAAGGGTGGAGGAGCTGTAAAGGAATTATATAATGAGCTCATAAATATTAATCCTTATGTTTATATCCATGTTAATCTATATGGTGAATATATAACCTACTGTTATAACTGTAAAAAACCGGTAGCATATAGAGAAGAAGGTGTGTTATTAGATTTGGAATTAAAAGAAAATCGTTGTTGGAATTGTGGAGTAGAATTACCATTTAATAAAATAATATCTAAAAAAACAGATAAAATGTTTATTAGAATGAGTAATGGTGATGTAATTTGGTACGACCCGAGAGCAATTCAAATATGATAAAAAATCATATAAGAATTGCCAAATTCTGGACGACATTAAACGATAGACAAAATTGGGTTAAATGTAATTTATGCCATAGAAGATGCTTAATTGCTCCCAATGCATGGGGTGTTTGTGGAGTAAGAAAAAATATTGATGGTAAATTATATACAATGGTTTATGGACTATTAACTGCAGAAAACGCAGATCCTATAGAAAAGAAACCTTTAATGCATTTTAACCCAGGAAGCACTGTTTTAAGTATATCAACCGTTGGATGTGATTTCTTTTGTGTATTTTGCCAAAATTGGGAAATAAGCCAAAGCAGACTAGAAAAAGGACTTTATGGTGAAAGAAAAGATCCAGAAGAAATAGTAAAAGATGCATTAAATATAAAAGCTGATGGAATTTCTTATACATATAATGAACCCACGATAATGTATGAATTTATGTACGATACTGCAAGCCTAGCAAAGAAATATGGATTATTTAATACGATGGTAACCAATGGATATATGACACCTGAAGCAGTTGATGATATAGGCCATTTAATGGATGCAGCTACAGTTGATTTTAAAGGGGGAGGAAATAAAGAATTTTATAGAAAATATATGGGAGTGCCAAATCCTGAACCCATTTTTGAGACGCTAAAGGCCATGAAGGAGAAGAAAATTTGGATTGAAATAACAAATTTAGTTGTTCCAAAAGTTGGAGATAAGGATGAAGATATTAAGAAGTTAGCCAAATGGATTGTTGAGAATTTGGGTGACAATATACCATTCCATCTTCTTAGATTCCATCCTGATTATAAAATGGTTGATAGCGAAGATACTCCAGTTAAAACATTAGAAAGACTTGCAAACATAGCAAAAAATGAAGGTCTTAAATATGTTTACATAGGAAATGTACCTGGACACAAAATGGAGCATACCTATTGTCCAAAATGTGGTTATCCTTTAATAGAAAGATATGGATTTTATATAACTGCATGGAGACTTACAGATGATAATAGATGTCCTAGATGCGGAACAAAAATTGATATAATAGGAAAGAAAAGAAGTTCAAGTCCATTTTCTTTATCTTTATTATAAATAAATTATAATATTCATATTTAATAATATTATTTTTAATTATATGAAAACAATGTAAACATTATAAGTATAATATATGTATTATAAACTTACATTTCTAATAGAAATTATTATAAACTCTGCTTGATAAAGTAGATAGGGCATTGAAAGATCTGGTGCATTAATATGATGTTCTGTCCGAAATGTGGAGGCGTGATGATACCTATAAAGAAAAATGGGAAAGTCGTGTTAAAATGTACAAGATGTGGATATGAAATGGAAGCAACAAGTAAAGAAGTAAATGAATATAAGAGTATATCAAAGACTACAGAAAAAGAGAAGGTATTAACAACTAAAACTGTTGGTCAAGAAGAAAATGTAAATAGTGAAGAAAATAAAGAAGAGCTAGAACAAGCTAAAGAGGACTATTATGAATTAGTATTAGATCAAATGGGTGAATATGGAGATCAAATATAAACAAGATTAAAATAAAAATTATTTAAATAAACCACCCATTTTATTTATTTCATCAGATACTTCTTCTAAATCTTTATGTGTATCAATACTTCTCCAATAATATTTTGGTATTTCAAATTTTATGGCTATCATTTTGCCCTCTGAAGACAGCTTTGGAAAAGTCGTCATTTCTATATCTCCTTTATCAGGCAAATAATTAAATATTTCCGGTTTAAATGCATAAATTCCAGCATTAATCCAATAATCATAAAGCAAAGGCTTTTCTTTAAAACCTTTTACATAACCATTCTCATCAATGTCTAACACTCCATATGGGCTTCTAAGCGGAACTACAGCCATAGCTGCTATGATATTCCCTTTCAAAGATGAAAGCAAAACGTTAGGATCAATATTTGTTATAATGTCTCCATTAGTTACCAAAAATTTTTCATGATTTTTATAAATATGGGCTGCCTTCTTTAATGCACCACCAGTCCCTAAAGGCTCATCTTCTATAACGTATGAAATAGAAACTCCATATTTAGAACCACTACCTAATTCCTCTATTAACTTTTCTTTATGATATCCTGCTAATAAAGCAATTTCATCAATACCATAATGCCTTAACCAATCAAGTTGATAAACTATTAAAGGTCTATCGTTAATCGGTACTAATGGTTTTGGTTTATCTAATGTAAGAGGTCTTAATCTTTTTCCATATCCTCCAGCTAGTATTAAAGCAAGACTCATTTTTTACACCCAAAAAAGGTGCCGCCGCGGGGACTTGAACCCCGGACCGCCCGGTCTTCAGCCGGGCGCTCTCCCACTGAGCTACGGCGGCCCTCCTCTTATTACACATCGTGTTAGAAAATATAAAAATGTATGATCTCAGGAAAGATTTTTAATTTAGGCATTAATTATTACAAAATTATTAGAAATTTAAAAACAATTTTTACATCATAAATTTAATTAACTTTTTTATTAATAATATTCTTAAGCTCTTCTAAAGAAAGATCTGCATGTTTTTCTGCCGGTCTTATATTTTTAAGTATCTTAACAATTACCCCATCAGGATTAATTATAAAAGTAGTCCTTTCAGCTGCTAATGATGCGGCTGAATTCTTTTTTACTCCATATAAGCTTACAACCTTACCTTCTGTATCACTTAATAACTTAAATTTAAATCCATATCTTTCAGAAAATTTCTTTATTTTTTCTACGCTATCAGTAGAAACACCAAGAATTTCTGCATTGAGTTTTTTAAAATCATCATATAATTCATTAAATTTTAATCCTTCTCTTGTACAGCCAGAAGTCATAGCTCTGGGATAAAAATACAATACTACAAATCTTCCTTTGAAATCAGATAACTTAACTTTTTCACCATTATTTGATATTAACTCAAAATCTGGTGCCAAATCCCCCTCTTTTAACACTTTATTTCACCTGTAATATTTTTCTAAATAGAAATATGTATCTAGAGATTTTAAATATACATTAATATTTTAATATTAAATTATAATTTAAAAATCATATTATAAAACTTTTCTATTATTCCATATATTGTTTTTAAGCCTTTATTTAAACAAAATAAGAAGGGGTATGTAAATAATATGTCAGAAAGCACGCTAGAAAAAATACAGCCTGAAGTTAATATAGGAGTTATTGGACATGTAGATCATGGAAAAACCACACTAGTTCAAGCACTAACTGGAACATGGACTATGAGACATAGTGAAGAAATTAAGAGAGGAATGACAATAAAATTAGGGTATGCTGATGGAGAAGTATGGGAATGTGAAGGATGCGAATTTCCTGAAAATTATACTCCAGAACCTGTTTGCGAGTGCTCACCAAATTTAAAGCCAAAGCTTTTAAGAAGAATATCATATGTTGATGCTCCTGGGCATGAAATATTAATGGCTACAATGCTATCAGGGGCGGCATTAATAGATGGAGCTATATTGGTGATAGCTGCAAATGAAATAGCTCCTCAACCCCAAACGCTTGAACATTTTCTAGCCCTTGATATCCTAGGTATTAGGAACTTAGTTATAGTACAAAATAAAATAGATGTTGTTTCTGAAGAAAGAGCTAAAGAAAGCTATAAAGAAATAAAGAAATTTATAAGCAATACATGGGCTGAAACAGCCCCGATAATACCAGTTAGTTCCCTCAAAAGGGTAAATATAGACGCACTTCTTGCAGCAATACAAAAATATATACCTACCCCAAAGAAGGACTGCAATAAAGATCCATTAATGTTTGTTGTAAGAAGCTTTGATGTAAATAAACCAGGCACAAAACCAGAAGATTTGGTAGGAGGAGTATTAGGAGGATCTATAATACAAGGTAAATTCAAAATAGGAGATGAAATTGAAATAAGTCCTGGATTACAAATTAGTGAAAATAAATATGAACCTATATCGACTGAAATAACAAGTCTAAGATTTGGTAAATATGAAGTAGAAGAGGCTAAGCCAGGAGGATTAGTAGCTATAGGAACCAAGCTGGATCCATCTTTGACTAAGTCAGATAATTTGGTTGGCAATATAATAGGCAAACCTGGATCAATACCTCCTGCTATTAATGATTTACAATTTGAATATCATTTATTTAAAAATGTCGTAGGCTCTAAAGAAGAAATAAAAGTTAACCCCTTAATGAAAAATGAAATGCTAATGCTTGCCGTTGGCACTAGTTTAACTATTGGTACAGTTAACTCTATTTCTAAAGAAATTGTTTCTGTAAAATTAAAGAAGCCAATAGTGGCATGGAAAGGATTAAGAGTCGCAATAAGCAGAAGAATAGCTGGAAGATGGAGATTAATAGGGTGGGGGCTAATAAATAATTGATTTCTAAAGTAATTTTAGATTCTAATATGATTATTATGCTCGGAAAGGGTATTATAACAATATCAATGTTTGAAGATTTACTTGAAAGAAAATTCAATTTAATAACAACTTCTAGTGTAATCAATGAACTCAAAAAAATTTCTGAGCAAAACAAAAACAAAATAATACATATGAACATAAACTTTGGTTTAAATATAATAGAAAATAACAAGGTTGAAATTATAGAAACCAATAATATTATCGATGCTGATGATTCTATATTTTATACTTCTTTAGATTTGAAAAATAAAGGGGAAAGCGTTTTTGTGGCAACAAATGATAGGATATTAAGAAATAGGCTTAGAATTGCAAGAATCCCTACAATATATTATAGAGATTCTAAATCAAAACTTGAGGTTGAATGGAGAGAATTAGATTAAATAAATAATATAAATAACAGATTTACAAACTTATAAAAAATTATTTTTATAAAAAATTGAGTATTTCTTAATTAAATCGTCTTTAAATGACCATCTGTTCTTAACATAATCAAAGTAGTCGTAATCTAAAAGGATGTCTATTGCTTCATCATCGCTTCCTAATTCTACAATTTTATCTCCATGAGGATTAAATACTATACTTCCTCCAGCTGTTGCTCTATTATCAGGATATTTAGTATTTGTGTTATTAACTCCAATAGAATAAACAACATTTTCAGCTGCCCTAGTTTGCAACACTGAATGCCATAATGCTAAGCTTTCATTAGAAATGCTGGCAGGATTATATAATATATCAGCGCTATTTAATGCATGAATTCTTGATATTTCTGGGTAGAAAATGTCAACACATGCTAAGCATCCTATATACCAATTGTTAACTTTTATTGGTTTTATGTATTTGCCTCCAGTTAAATGATTTCTTTCTCCTACAGCCTTCGATGGATTTATCTTTTCACAATTTTGAACCAATTTTTTATCTATATAAGCCATACCCACACTTTTTATGTAGCCATTATCATTAACGTATTGTATTCCAGCTAAAACATTTGTATCCAAAATGTTTCCTATCTTTTCTACATAATAAATATAATCATTTAAATCAATTGGTTTATTTGATAACCAATTCTCACTTAAAGCAACTATATCAGTCTTGTTTTTAATTAAAGAAATTGCTGTCCACAAATTTTCGTCTATTAAAGGTCTTCTTCTAAACTGTACTATTGTTATTTTCAACTTTTCCATTTAACCCACCTATAATTAAATTAAGTGCTTCTATCAATGTAAATGCAGCTGCCGGTGTTAATATTACTGAATAGAAGCTATAAAGTGTGTGATTACCAGCAAGATAAACCAGCCAAAATCCTAAGAATATTGATATATAAAACACTGATCCAACATTATAGCAATACTTCCTTTTATAAAGTAAACAGCTAATAAAAATGCTTATAGCTGAAATCATAGCAGGTATTTCAATAGTAGGGGTTGTTGATGCCTCCAATAATGGAGAATAAGATAATATAAATGGATTTACATTAAATAACCATCCGCTGGGAGTACTAGTAGGAGGCCCTAGGGGCCTGCTTTGTAGATCCCATTTATATCCACCAATAGTTTGTTGTATTACATTCAAAACTCCGAAATGATAAAATAATGGAATATAAACAATTAATATAACAAATAAAACAATTAATATAACTTCTCCAATCCTTTTTAAAGCTACAGCTTTTTTATCATATAATGCAAAAATTAATATTATAAGAGCTAATACACCAAATAATCCTGTTTCTTTTGATGCCGAAGAAAGCCCAACAAAGACTGCAGATAGCAAAAGTCTCTTTCTAAAAGCCATCACAATAGCTATTGTTAAAAAGAAAGCGGCATAAATATCTAACAAAGCCACAGATCCCATAACTATTAATATATGGTCTGAGGAAGCTATCAATGCAGCAACTACTCCTAGAAAAATCCATTTTATATCATTTTTAATAGATATGCCCAAATATATTATTAATGGTATTAATGATGCCATTATAATGCTTGGAATTCTCCAATTTATTGGTCTATCTCCCAATAATACCATTGATAATGCTATAATATATTTAGCCAAGGGAGGATGCTCAAAATTATAATATGTTGATGCTGTTTCACCGCTATATGGATACGTAGCACCCTTATATCCAAACACATTAACTAGTATCCTTCTAGCACTATCAACATAATAAATTTCATCGCTTATGTAAGAATTATTATAACCTCCGCCGCTTGTCGTAGAAGCAATATGATAAGCAGAAATTCCTACCATATAAGAAAAACCTATTGTAATAATCAATCCTATTATAAAAGATACTTTCTTCACTTTTTCCATATTTAGATCCAAATTAAACCCCATTTGTACAATGGTCAATAAAAATAAATATTTTTATTTAATTCATCATATATAACATCAAAAACAAATAAAAATAAATATTAATCTCTTATTTATAATCTTAATTGTGTTAGGTGATAATAATGGACAACATTATAATATCTATAACGCCAGAAATAGCATTAGATGAATTTTATTCTTATGCAGGAGGTCTAGGAATTCTAGAAGGAGATAAATTTTATGCTGCTTCATCAAGAAATCTAAAATATTATGTAATGACTTTACTTTATAGGCAAGGTTATGTTGATTATAGCTTCGATCAAAATGATAATGCTATACCTCTTCCTCAGTCACAACCTCTACCATTAGAATCCTTATTAAAACCTGAAAAAGAATTTCAAATAACTTTAAAATCACAAAACGTAATAACTAGACCATGGATATATGAAAAAGGAAAAAGCAAAGTAGTATTTTTTGAGGCCGAATGTCCTATATGGGTTAGAGGCTTTTGTAATAGATTATATATAGAAAAAAGTTATGAGGAAAAAATATACAAATATATTTTCTTAGCGAAGGCTGCTGCATATTATATAAAAAACATTATTGGATTAGAGAATGTAAAATATATAGATCTGCAAGAAGCATATACTGCGATTACCACCCTTGCTTTACCAGAATTCAAGAACTATAGATTTACTACTCATACACCAGGGCCTTGGGGCCATCCTTCGTATCCTTCTTCAATATTACATGAAGAATTTGGTTATAATTCAAGCGATGAATTCGTTATATTAACAAAAATCGGTTTTGAAAAATCTGTTATTTCATATACAGTTTCTGCAAAGCATGAGGAAATAACAAAAAATGTGTTTAAAGATTACAAAGATAAAATAACTCATGTAACTAATGGAGTTAACCTAGATAGATGGGTTGGCAATCATATTAAGGATCTTTTAAAATCTAAGGATCTAGATAAAATAGAAAAAGAAGATGTTTGGGAAGCGCATCAAAAATCTAAAAATGAATTAGCAATTTTCTTAAAGAATTATAAATCTGATATAAAAATTGATAACAAGCCCATAATTATTTGGCTAAGAAGAATGACTTCATATAAAAGACCATACTTTATAACAAGGTTTATCGAAGAAAATAATATAAGTAAAGATGCTGTATTTGTTATAGGAGGAAAAGCGCATCCAAACGATAAAGAAGGTTTGAGTTATGTTTCATATTTCAGAAAATTATCTAAAAAATATCCTAATGTAATTCATATGCATAATTATGATGCATCAAACGCAAAAATACTCTTATCTGGAAGTGATATACAAACATTTACGCCATTTTCAGGTTGGGAGGCATGTGGAACATCATATATGAAGTCCTTAGCTAATGGCGTACCAGTAATTGGCTCTAAAGACGGAGGTGCTCTAGAATTAATTAAGCAAGGAGAAAATGGATGGCTTTTTGGCCAAGATCTTAGAGAGCTAATCAATTTCTATACAGATCCTAATGCAAAAGAGATAGATGAAAAGGATTTCGAAGAATTCTCTAAATACTTAGAAAATGCAATAAAAATATATGGAAGTGATGAATATAAACAAATGGAACTTAATGCATTAAAGACGTATAAATTGGTCGATATTAATAATGTTTTAGATCGTTTATATTTTAGTGAAAATTTAAAAGAAAAAGAAGAAAATAATCAACAAAAACCTTAAATTAAATTCTTTATTCTTTCAGCCATCCTAAAAGCTGCATCAAAAAAGCTTGGGCCATAATGGGCTAGGCTATCATATTCCATAATTACAATTTTTTTCTTTTTAATCGCATCTATATCTTTTATATTTCTTTTTTCCAAATTCTTTATATATTTATCTACAGTAGCATTCTCTCCTATTTTTTGCTCATAAACAATTATATCAGGATTATAATTTATTATGTAATTAGGATCTGGATTTATTACATAAGGAACTCTTTCCTTTTCAAATGCATGAGATAACCCCATAAATTTAAATGCATCACCTATATAGCTATGTGATCCAACGCTAACTGGACCTCCCAAGTCTATCTCATAATATATTCTTATACCCTTGAGAATATCTTTAAGTTTAATTATTTTTTCTGCAAGACTAAATGCCAATTCTCTAGCTTTTTCTTGTTCATTTACAATTATTCCTGTAATCATAACATTATCAAGTATACCATAAATATTAACTGGCAACGGTATTGGATATACTTTGTATCCCCTTGTTTCCAATTCAGTAATTCTATCTCTTTGAGCTCCTGTTGTAACTAATAAAAGATCTGGATTTAGCTTTTCTAATAAATTATAATTTACATTTAAATAAGCTCCAACCCTAGGTTTTTTACTTACTTCAGGAGGTTTATTACAGAAAAAGCTAATTCCAACAACCCTATCTCCTGCACCAATTAAATAAAGGGTTTCTGTAATTGCCGGCGCTAAACTAACAATTCTTTCTGGCTTATCAGGAATTTCTACTTCTTTACTTAATATTTCAGAGTAAAGCTTAACCATTATTTTGCACCATTGCCAATAATTTTATTTTAACCCTTATAAAAATTCCCGTTAATTTTCCCATCATAAAAATATGGCTTAATGTTATTTGCCATAACTTTATAATTAGTGTATATATTAAGATTATGAATAATTATAAAACTCTTGTAATACCACCAAACAATGGGGTGTGCAATGGGTAATTTATACGACAAAAATTCATTAAAAGAGATTAAAGGCTCCCTAGAAAAGTGGCAAAATGATATACTTCCAAAATGGCTACAACAAGTCCCAGAAAGGGAAAAAGAGTTTACTAATTTAAGCAATATTCAAATAAAGAATCTATACACACCATTAGATATAGAAGATTTTGATTATAACACAAAATTAGGTTTTCCTGGAACTTATCCATTCACAAGAGGAATCCATGCAACAATGTATAGAGCAAGATTATGGACAATGAGAATGTTTAGCGGATTTGGGGGGCCTGAAGAAACAAATAATAGATTGAAGTTTCTAATTGAGCATGGAGAAACAGGGTTAAGTTTAGCATTTGATTATCCAACATTAATAGGAATAGATCCAGACGATCCAATGGCTGAGGGAGAAGTTGGAATAGTAGGAGTTAGCGTTCCATCTATAGAAGATATGAGAATAGTATTTGATGGAATAAATATGGGGGAAGTTACAACAAATATGACAATAAATCCTCCTGCACCTGTTTTATTAAGCTTTTATGTAGGAGTTGCAGAGATGCAAGGTGTTCCCTACAATAAAATTGGAGGGACAACACAAAATGACCCGTTAAAAGAATTCATAGCACAGAAAAGCTATGTTTTTCCACCAGAACCAGCTGTTAGAGTTAGCATGGATTTAATAGAATGGAGTGTAAAGAATTTACCCAAATGGAATCCTATAAGTGTAAGTGGATATCATATAAGGGAAGCAGGCTCTACTGCTGTGCAAGAATTAGCATTTACTATTGCAGACGGAATAGAATATGTAAGACAACTAATATCAAGGGGCCTTGATGTAGATGAATTTGCTCCCAGAATAAGTTTCTTCTGGGATTCCCATATAAACTTCTTCGAAGAAATTGCAAAGTTTAGAGCAGCAAGAAGAATGTGGGCTAAAATAATGAAAGAATGGTTCCACGCTAAGAAAGAGAGAAGCATGTGGATGAGATTCCATACCCAAACAGCTGGAGTTTCTTTAACTGCACAACAGCCATGGAATAATATAATAAGAACCGCAATAGAAGCTATGGCTGCCGTCTTAGGAGGAACCCAAAGCTTACATACAAATAGCTTCGATGAACCATTTAGGGTACCTAGTGAATTTGCTGCAAAAATAGCATTAAGAACACAACAAATAATTGCATATGAATCAGGTATAGCAGATACAATAGATCCATTAGCAGGTAGCTATTATGTTGAATGGCTTACGGATCAAATCGAAGAACAAGCTTGGAAGTATATTGATAAAATTGAAAAGCTTGGCGGTATGCTAGAAGCTGTTAAAAAAGGATTTCCACAAAGAGAAGTTACAGAGGCAAGCTATAACTATCAAAAACAAGTTGACGAAAAGAAGAAATATATTGTTGGAGTAAACATATTTGAAGAAAATGAAGTTGATGAAATAAGAAATGTTCCACTATTGGAGTTTGACCAAGCAGAAATTGAAAAAAGGCAAAAAGCTAGAATAAGCAAAATAAAAAGTGAAAGAAATAAAGAGTTATGGGAGAGATCTTTAAATGAATTAAGAAAAGCAGCTGAAGGTGATGTAAATCTTATGCCTTATATATTACAAGCAGCAAAAGCAAAGGCTACTTTAGGAGAAATTATGAATACTTTAAAGGAGGTGTTTGGATCTTATGTTGAGCCCCCAATTTACTAAATCTGAGCAATTTAAGGTATTGGTTGCAAAGCTAGGAATAGATGGGCATGATAGAGGAGCTAAAGTAATAGCAAGAGCCCTAAAAGATGCTGGATTCGAAGTTATATATACAGGAATTAGACAAACGCCCCAACAAATAGTTTCTTCAGCATTGCAAGAGGATGTAGATGTAATAGGAGTAAGCATTTTAAGTGGAGCTCATATACATCACATGAAGGTGCTTATGGAAGAGCTAAAAAATGCAGGAGCTAGTGATATCCCAGTTGTAATTGGAGGTACAATACCATTAATTGATGTGGACGAACTAAAAAAGATAGGCGTAAGAGAAGTTTTTTTGCCTGGTGAAAGCCTAAAGAGAATTGTAGAAATAATTAGAAAATTAGCCGAAGAAAAAAGAAGATTAGAATCAAGAGGTTGAATTGTTTGTCATCTGCAGAGACTATACTTGATGATTTATTAAATAAAGCCTCCAACGGTAATATGAGGGCTATAGGAAGAATTTTGAGTTACCTAGAAAACCCATATACAATGCCTGAAGACCTTCTTGAAAAACTCGCAAAAAGAGCTGGAAATGCACAAATAATAGGCATAACAGGTATACCTGGATCAGGGAAAAGCACATTAATTTCAAAGCTTATAACCTCTTTAAGAAAAAGAGGGTATAAAGTAGCTGTAATAGCAATAGATCCAAGTAGCCCAATAAGCGGAGGAGCTCTTTTAGGAGATAGATTAAGGATGCAAGAGCATGCAACAGATCCAGGAGTTTTCATTAGAAGTGTATCATCAAAAGGACTTAAAGGAGGATTAAGCCTTGCAGCATTAGCTATGATTGAAGCATTTGATGCATTAGGCTATGATAAAATTATTATAGAAACAGTAGGCGTTGGCCAATCAGAAGTTGATATAATGAGCGCAGCAGATACTATAGTTGTTGTAACAATGCCAGGTGCTGGAGATGATATACAGGCATTAAAAGCTGGCGTAATGGAAATAGGGAATATTTACGTATTAAACAAGATAGATAAAGAAGAGGCCAATAAGACTTATGAATATCTATCATTTGCTTTAGAGAAAGGTGATTTAGGAGGCAATGATTCTAATTGGCAACCCAGATTGATAAAAACTAGCGCAATTATGGGTAAAGGCATAGAAGAATTAGTTGAGGCCATAGAAGATCATTTTATTTTTATAAAAAAGTCTAATAAAATTCAAGAAAAAATTGTTTCTAGAAGAACGCTAATGATAAACTTATTAGCAGAACAATTTTTATCTGAAGGATTGAAACTTGCTTCAAAAGAAATGTATGATGAGCTTAAATCAGCCGCTATAAATGCTAACGATATATTTAATACTTCTCTAAGACTTGCCAAAAAGGCCGTAGATTTTTTGCCCCAAAACAAAAAAGATTAAATTTAAAGATTTTTATAAAAAATAAAGCTATGCTTATTAAGGGTTCTGTTTAGTTTTTTATAAGGTGAACAGTTTGAGCGAGCAGAAAAGAGAAAAGAATACGCAAGATACTCAAATAATAGAAGAACTTGGATTTCCAGCAGAAGTAATACAATTAATAGGGAGAACAGGAGTTGCAGGAGAAGTTACACAGGTTAGAGTAAGAATTTTAGAAGGCAAAGATAAAGGAAGAATAATTACTAGAAATGTTATGGGAGCCGTAAGAGTTGGCGATATAATAATTCTGAGAGAAACAGAAAGAGAAGCAAGGAAATTAACAAGGAAGAGGTAAACTCAACTGATGAATTTATTCCTTTTATATGCCATAACTGCTGTTCTGGCATCTTTATTGCTTACTTATTCATTAAATATATATCTTATAAAAAGATTAGAAAAAAGGTTTTTATTAATACCTAGAAAAATAAAAATCAAAAAGCCTAGAAGAAGATATTTAGTATTTGAAATTGCATCAATAAAAGATATTGATCCAGGTTTATTGGAAAGTTCTATAAAAGAAAAATTTAAAGATTTATTTGGAATAACAAATCTAGCCGATTCTTATTTAAAGCTAATATATTATGATAACAAAACAAAGAGAGGTATAATAAGAATTAGACACATATATTTAAACCATTTAATTACAACAATTGCATTAATAAGAAAAATCGATAACGATGAAATATTGATAATACCGATTAGGACTAGCGGGACAATAAATAAGGCAAGAAAATTAATTTCTTAACTTTTCCCTGATGCAGCAACAATTTTTATGACATCATTTTCATTTAACAAATAATTTGCTCCAATTCTTTGTTTATTTTTGGCATTTATCGCGTATAGAAAAGTATTGGCCAAATCTGTATGAATCTTTCCAGCTAAATCCTTTGCAGTTGAACCCTTAGGTATTAGTATTACATCAGGCAAAACTCTGTTTTTCTTATCAGTAAATTTATTTATATCTTCAACTGGATAAACTGGAATCAATTTTAGGGAATTAAATAATGCCTCATTTATTGCTTGAATAACACCAGTTCCATTGAATTTTTTCATAATATTATTTTTTATTAATTCTAAAATACTTTTCGTTTTTGCATCAATATCGCTGGCCTTTATCTTAAAATCATTATCTCCAGGTATATACTCTATAGCCTTCTTTTTTCTTAATTTTCTTAAAAGTAACTCAGCTGCAGCACTTGCTGGTATAACTGGGTATTCTTTAAAATTATTTCTAATTTTTTCCAAATTTTTTTCACTTTCTGGTATATCTATTTTATTTGCAACTATAACCATTGGTTTTGTCAGCCTTCTTATCTCTTTTAATAAATTTTTCAAATCTTCCTTACTTATTTTAAACAATTCATTATATGAGATCTTTAAATTATTTAATGCCATTTCAACCTGTTCTTTATTTATACCAAATCCTGATAATCTTTGCGAAAAAGATTCTAATGGATCTTTTATTGCTCCAATAGAATATTGTTTTAAAAACTTATCCCAATCCTTTTCTACTGATTGATAAATCCATTCATCAATTTCTGTTATAACAAACTTTATTTCTTCAGTAGGATCATAGGTTCCAGGAGCTGATACAACTCCTTCTGGGCTTGTTGAACCGCTTGCATCAACTATTAATAAAAATACATCAGCTCTTCTTAAATCATCTAAAAATTTATTTCCTAAACCTCTTCCTTGATGTGCCCCAGGGACTAGTCCGGCGACATCCATAATTTTAACAGGAATAAATCTTTCCCCATTTTCACATATGCTATTAGCTGCGTTGCATGAAGGTAATCCTAATTCTACATGTACGCATTTCTTCCTCGCATATCCTATGCCTACATTTGGTTCTATAGTAACAAAAGGCCTATTTTCTATAGGAACATCTATCTCGGTTACAGCGCTGAAAAATGTTGATTTACCAACATTAGTCTTACCTACTATTCCAATTAAAGCATTTGTTGGTTCCATTTTTCATCCTATTTATTAATGTCTTAACCTAATTATATCTCTTTTATTTTATTTGTTCTTTGCATTATTGAATCTAAATTCTGAGCTTTTCCTTCCTTACATATTGTATATGAAAGAGATCCATCTGTTATTACAATCCTTACTGAAACATTGCCATCTTTAAACAAGACCTCTTTATCCATCACTTCTGGCTGATATCCGTAGAGCTTTAATGAATTTACTATAGCTTCAAAGCTTACATTATCCTTTTTTTCTTGATTGCTATTAAGCGATTCTGATATACTTTTAGCTAAATCCGAAACTTCTTGACAATTGTCTTTATATTCATTATATAGTCTTTCTAATATAGCTTTCAATAAATCTTCTATATGAATTGATTTAACATATGAAACTAGATCGTTCCAATCTTCGCTTTTTAAATAATCAACTATCTTTAATGGATTCCCTCCATAAATACTAAATTTATATTTTGCTTCAGCATAACCTAATCTTTTCTTAATATCTTCCATTACATTCGATGATATTTTTCCAGAATATTCAGAAATTACAATATTTACAATGTTTCTCATAAAATCCTTGTTTGGCTTGCAATTATTATTCAACTATTTCTCTCCTCCACTCTTTCAGCAGTACCAACGATTGTATTACCCTTTATTGTTTCTATTCTAACGTTAACTCTATCTCCAGGAAAAACTTCTCCTTTTACAAAAACTTTGTAGTTTTTATATGATGCAAGACCTCTACCATTTTCATCCATATTACCTATAACTACTTTTATCAAATCACCTTGATTTAATACTTCTTTATTATCATTATTTCTATATGTTGGATAAGAGCTTAGTCTATAAAAATCTGTCTTATAGAGATCTTCTTTTTCTGATTGTTTACGTCTCCTGTTCACAATATACACCCATAGATTTCCATTTATACTCGTTAAATCTATTGCTTATATTCTTTTTTATTATACAAAAGAAGCTTTGCACTTTAATACATGGAAGAGGTTAGTAAAAATATTTATTATTCTTTCTTTTTTATTTTACGCGTGACATTATTAACAAATGGAACAAAAAGAATTTAATTTACTTTTACTTGCTTTTTAATTTTGGTGAAAAAGGTTGAAACTATTTGAATTTGAAGCAAAAGAAATAATAAAAAATTATGGTTTTGAAATCCCACAGAGCATCTTAATTAAAAAAGGAGACGATATAGAAAAAAAGATAAGAGAATCAAAAATGGAACCACCTTTTGCAGTTAAGGCACAAGTTTTAGTTGCAGGAAGAGGAAAATCTGGAGGAATAAAAATAGTAAAAACTGTTGAAGATGCCGTAAAAACAGCTCAAACACTATTTGAAACTCCAATAAAGGGTATAAAACCTTCTTTTATTTTAATTGAAAAAGCAATACCACATGATAAAGAATTATATGTTGGAATAGTAATTGATAGATCCTTAAGAAAGCCTGTTGTTTTGGCATCAAAGTTTGGAGGAGTTGATATAGAGGAAATAGCAAGAAATAATCCTGAAAGTATAATTAGATATCCAATTGATACCTTTATAGGATTAAGAAATTATGAGGCAAGAATTATTGGTAAGAGTATTGGCGTTACTGGAAAGGCATTAGGAAGCTTTGAAAAATTCCTAACAACACTATATAAAGCATTTATTGAATATGATGCAGAATTAGCAGAAAGCAATCCATTAGCATACTTGCAAGATAAAGTTATACCATTAGACCTTAGAATAACAATTGATGATAATTCATTGTTTAGACATGAAGATTATGCTAAAACCGAAGAGGAAAGACTTGGAGAAAATACTGAATATGAAATAAAAGCCCATGAATTAGATCTGGCTTTTGTTGAACTAGATGGGGATATTGGAGTATTAGGAAATGGAGCAGGCCTTACTATGACTACAATGGATTTAATTTATGAATACGGTGGAAAACCAGCAAACTTCTTAGATATGGGAGGAGGAGCAGAGGCTGAGCATGTAAAGACTTGTGTTAAATTCCTATTGGACTATCCTAAAGCAAAGAAAATCTTCATAAACATGTTTGGAGGAATAACAAGAGCTGATGAGGTCGCTAAAGGAGTGGTTATGGCATTAAATGAATCATCGAATAAGAAACCTATAGTAATAAGATTAACTGGAACAAATGAAGAACAGGGAAAAGAAATATTAAAGCAGGCTGGGATAGAAGCATTTAATGATCCTATAGAAGCAGTTAAAGTTGTAGTTGGTAAATAAGGTGATGCATAATGGGTATATTAGTAGATAAAAACACGAAAGTTATCGTGCAGGGTATAACTGGAAATGAAGGATCATTCCATACAAAGCTAATGTTAGACTATGGAACCAAAGTAGTAGCAGGAGTTACACCAGGTAAAGGTGGTATGAAAGTTCATAATGTTCCAGTCTATGATACTGTTTCTGAGGCGGTTAAAGAACATCCAGACGCAAATACCTCGATAATTTTTGTCCCAGCTAAATTCGCTGCAGATGCAGTTTACGAATCCGTTGATGCTGGATTAAAACTTGTTGTAGTAATTACAGAACACATACCTGTGCATGATTCTCTTGAATTCATAAATTATGCAAAATCCAAGGGAGTAAATGTTATAGGTCCCAATTGCCCAGGAGCTATTACTCCAGGAGAATCTAAAGTTGGTATAATGCCTGCCAATGTATTTATGCCTGGCCCAGTGGGCATTGCATCTAGAAGTGGAACATTAACTTATGAAGTAAGCTATGCATTAACAAGAGCAGGAATAGGCCAATCAACAGTTGTAGGAATAGGAGGTGATCCCGTAATAGGATTAACATTTACAGAAGTTATGGAATATTATGAAAAAGATAATCAAACAAAGGCATTAATAATAGTTGGAGAAATTGGAGGAGATGCAGAAGAAAGAGCTGCAAAAATGGTAGAAGAAAAAGGATTTACAAAACCTGTTATCGCTTTTATAGCAGGAAGAACTGCTCCAGAAGGTAAAAGAATGGGACATGCAGGAGCAATAATTATGTTGGGATCAGGTACATACAAGGATAAAGTAGAAAAATTAGAAAGTGCTGGAATAAAGGTCGCAAAAACACCTTTTGAATTACCAAAGCTAGTAAGCGATGCATTAAAAGGGAAATAATTTTTTATCTAAATTCCACTCCTTCTTTTCTTTGATTGTGCTTCTTCACTGGTTCTACTTGCAACTATTTCATATAAAACAGATGTTTTACCAGGCATTGGCCTTAAAAGTCTTCCTAATCTTTGTACGAACTGCCTTCTTGATCCTGTTCCAGACACAAATATACCAACATTTACATCTGGTATATCCAAACCCTCATCTCCAACTGTTGTTATAACTAATATACCTGATGGGGAATTTTTAAAGTTATACAATGTTTCTAACCTTTTTTTCTCTTCTATGCCCCCATGAATTAAATAAGCATTTAATCTATTAGCAAGTTCTTCTGCTTGATCTCTATATTGTGTAAATATTATTATCTTAGACCCTTTACTTAGTTCATTTTTTGCTATTTCTACAACCTTTTCAATTTTTGAATTACTTTTTTGAATAATTTGCTGCATTTGCGATCTTACCTTTAATGCTTTAATTGCATTGACTTCCCCTTTCCTTGCTGCATCCAATACTTCATTGAAAGTCCTTCCCTTGCTAAAATTTATATAAATCTTTTTAAGTTCATCATATTTTTTCATATCTTCGTTACTAAGCTCAACTCTGATCCTTCTTATTATAAATGGGGCAAGATATCCCTCTTTAGATAAATCGCTTGGAGATCTTTGAAATATTATCCCTCCTATTAATGGAAAGATTTCTTCTTGCTTACCATCTTCCCTTACTGCTGTAGCGGAAAGACCCATTCTAAATGGCGATGGCATTTTAGTTGCTATTAATTTAAACTTTTCTGCTGGTAAATGATGAGCCTCATCAAATATCAATAATAAAAACTTCCTTGCAAATAATCCTATATTTCTAAAAGCGCTTTGATAAGTTGTTATTGTTATAGGAAGTATATTCTTCTCATCTCCATAAAAAGATCCTATCATTCCTCCTGCATCGGTAAATTTTTTTATGGAATCTTCCCATTGCTTTACATGCTCTTTAGTATAAACGACAACTAAGGTATTTACGTTTAACTTAGATATAGCATTTATCGCAATAACTGTCTTTCCAGAACCTGTAGGTAATACTATTACCCCCCTATATTTATTATTTTCCCATGACTTTATGGCTTCTATTTGATAATCCCTTAGCTCTCCATTGAATTTAATTTGTCTGGGGAGTTTATTATCAAGTATACCTGTTTTATCTTCAACCATAAGTCCTTTAGACATTAAATAACTTTTAAGATCATAATATAGATAGGGCTCAAACTTATAAAATTTATGAATATTATCATATCTACCTTTAACTTCAAAGTCCTCTAAATATGGCTTTAAGAAAAGCCTCGATTTTAAAATAATATACTTCTCATCATATTCTATATTTACACCAATTTGATTTTTAAAATAATTCTCAATATTTATTAAATCTTCTTTAACAATTATATCTTCTAGTTCCTTTAATTTTTCTATTATATCTATCGGACTATATTTATTATTTTTTATTTTTTCTTCATTTAATTCAAATATAGAAATGCCTTGATTTCTGGAAATAAAATCAGAAAAATTCAACAATTCTTTATATAATTCTTTATTTAACCAAGATTTAATTCTGAATCTCATTGGCATTACTCATTATCACCGTCTTCTAAATCATCTGAAAACCTATATGCAAGGATTTGTTTAGAATTAATCTTTGCCTTCTCCATTATTTTTGTAATCCTTATTAATGGCAAAGAAGGTATGATTAATTTAATGCAATTTCCCCTAACTATAACTTTATATACTTCAGGTTCATCGGCTAATTTTAATAAAAAATTTTTCTCATTTTCATTACATGATTCTATAATAGCATACATTATATGTAAACAATCAATACCATTAAATAACTTTAAATAAAATGAAAAATTATTATCATAAATTAAAACATCTACATAATCATTTTCTCTATTTTGAGATACGCTATTAACTTCTTGAACTTCTTCATTATTTCCAAGGAATTCTTCTATGCAGGGCCCAGCTCTAGGCGTGGGTTCGAAATCATTTAAATTTTCTTCACTTAAAACCCTCTTCATTGCTAGGCCCCAATAACATATTATAAATAAACCCAATAAATCTTTCTAGCAAACTTTTGAGCCAGGATCTACAGGTTCTTGAGGAGTCAGCCAAACAGGCTTTTTATCATCTCCACAAGGAGCAGCTAAAATCATACCTTGACTTTCTAAACCACCCATAATCTTTGGTTTCAGATTTGCTACCACAACAACAAATTTACCTATGAAGTCTTCAGGCTTATACCATTTTTGAAGTCCAGCTAATATTTGCCTTTGTTCCGTGCCAAGATCTACAATAAGTTTTATTAATTTCCTGCTATTCGGAACTAATTCTGCACTAATAACTTTCCCAACTCTTAAATCAATTTTTGAAAATTCGCTATAGTCTATTTTTTCTTCCAAAATTCACACCCCAAATATTTAGTTAATAAAAAATTTATTTATTTTCTTCGTTTTCAGTTTTTTGTTCTTTATTTCCTTTATACCATTCTTCCTTACCTAAATATGGTTGTCTCATGGTTAAACCTATTCTATATAAACCGGATTTCTTTGATGTCTTGCTTATTTGTGTTATCCTAACATTAACTATATCTCCTACTTCTATAAGCCTACCAGTTTCTTTACCTTTAAACCCTCTTCTTTCTTGAATATATTCAACATCCTCATCCATTATTTGGCTTCTATGTACAAAACCGTCTATTGGGCCTAAACTAACGAAAAGCCCAAAATCCCTTGCATCTCTAACTATTCCTTTACTTACCTCTAATTGCATTGGTTCATAAGAAATTAACGTATATTTAACAGGGAAATACACGTTTGGGTCCTCAGATAATAATATACCATCCCCTTCAATTTCTGCATCTAATACAGCAATAATTATTCCTAAATCAGGATCGGCTTGCCCTTCAAGTTCACTTCTAAGCGTTTCTACAACTGCCTTTTTCAGGTTTTCTGTAAATGCTATATCTGGTGAGACGCCAACCCATTCGTGAAGCGTGTATTGTGCATACATCTTTTTCCCCTATCAGTTGGTATATTACTTAAATTATAAATTTATAAAATTGTTCATAATATTTGAATTGTTATTAATAAAACTTAAAAAAACTTTTACTATATATTTTATAAATTATTTTTGTCATTATTTATTAATTTAATCTAATTACAAAACCAAATTAATAATTATCCATTTTTAGTCAACTGAATTGTTTAAAAATCTTATATGAATTAAGATATAAACTTAAAAAATTCTTACAACAATTAAAAACTTTGTGAGAAACATGTATACAGAAAAGACAGTAAAAGTTAATGGTCTAAATATACATTATTATGAAGATGGTAACGGTTATCCTGTTTTATTAATTCCTGGAATAAGATATAATGCTAAGACATGGATAGATGTTGGAACATACGATACAATATATAATGAAAAGTTCAAAGTTATTTCTGTAGATCCTCCAGGTCAAGGAAAATCTGATAAAGGCATTTATGATGAAGACACAGAATATCAATTTGTCAAAGACTTTATGGATGCATTAGGAATAAAAGATGCTGTAATTATTGGGGCAAGCTCTGGAGGTTACGCAACAGCAGGAGTTGCAGCAAACTTCCCAGAAAGAGTAAAAGGAGCTGTAATTATTGGAGGAGTTAGAATATCAAACTACAAAGACAAGCTTAAAAATATGGAAGGAAAACCGATTTTGCTAATATGGGGTGCTAAAGATGATATTGCTCCAATAAGTAATGCGCATTTAATATTAAATAATGTTAAAAGCGCTGAGCTCATATATATAGGTAATCAACATGCTTGCTATTTAGAAAAACCAAAAGAATTTAATGAAGTAATAAGAAATTATTTAAAAAGCAAAATTAAAATTTAATAAATAATTTTTAATATTTAAATAAATTAATAAATACAATTCAAAAACATTATTTCTTAAAACAATTAAAGAAGACTATCATAACCTATAAGTGGTATCCATAAAAATGGTATAACTATATATTTGTTAATTTGATATCATTTTTCATGTATTTATTAATTCCAAATAAAATTCGATAGAAACCTTAAATAGTAAAAGCTTAATCTACAACAAATTTATACGGTTTTCTAAAATACTGTAAAAATATTATAAAAATTATTAAGAATTCATTATTTTTATATTAGGATAGTGTTAATAATATAAAACATAGGGGTTAAAATGATAAAAAACATATGGAAAAATCCAAAAATAGAATACATTGGAGATATAGCGATAATTAAACCACCATTTAATTATCAAGATGAAAATGAACTTAAAAAATTAGCAAATAAAACTTTAGAAAAAAATAAATATATAAAAAGTGTTTGGCTAGCATCTTCGCCAGTTGAAGGGGAATTTAAAATTAGGGAATATAAATATCTTGCAGGAGAATATAGATCTGAAACTATATATAAAGAGCATGGGTGCTCTTTTAAAGTCGATATTAGAAAGGTTTTCATTACACCTAGATTAAGTTATGAACATTTAAGAATTGCAAGCTTAGTAAAAAGTGGCGAAATTATAACAAACATGTTTGCCGGTGCAGGCCTATTTTCAATAATAATTGCTAAAAAGTCAAAACCTAAATTAGTTCATAGTATTGATATTAATCCAGATGCATATAAATATATGGTTGATAATATAGAAATTAATAAAGTAAATGATGTTGTAATTCCCTATTTAGGCGATTCAAAAAAAGTAATTGAAGAAAAACTTGTTAATTCGTCTGACAGAGTTTTAATGCCATTACCAGAAAAAGCCCTAGAATATATCAAATATGCAATATTAGCCATAAACAAGAAAGGATTTATTCATGTTTATTTACATGTTAATTCAAAAAAAGATGAGGATTATTTGAGCCTTGCAGAAAGTATGGTAAAAGAAGAATTAAACAAATACAACATCACATATAAATTCATTAATTCAAAAGAGGTCAGACCTGTAGGACCTAGACTATACCAGGTGGTAGTCGATGTCTACATCGAAAAAAATTAAAGACGTTTTGAGGCAAGAAAGAATTATAGGCTATCTAGATCCTAACGCAGAAAATTATATACTAGCATTAAATAATGAAAACTTTATTACATCGAGCAGCTGTATAGGAAGGATAACAATTATTGAAGGTGAATGGCCATGGGAAAGGGATAAGTCAAGAGTTGTATATAAAACTCATGATCATTTATCAATATATGAATTAGCAAATGTATTATCTAGACCGTTTGATAATTTATGGCTTAAAGTTACTGGGCCGATAATTCATTTGAAAACAGAAAAAATTGATTGTGCATTAAATTTATTAAATATAGCGAGGACATCAGGTTTTAAGCACAGCGGTATTATATCATATTCTGATAATATTTTTACTGTAGAATTAATGAGTGCAGTTGAAATAACCCAACCTTTAAAAATTAATGATACATTTATTTTTAACATAAATTCTCTAACAAATATTATAAACAAAGTCAATGATGCTTTAGATGAAGGTCATAGAAGGCTTGAGAAATTAATTAATTTAACTAAGAAAAACCTTATTTGCTAGACATGCTTTGCAAGTTCTTCTTATATACAAGGACTGGATGCTTACCTCCACAATCTTTAGGGCATAAACCCTTTTTCTTCATAACATCACATCTATAAGGGCTTAAATCTCCAATACTCAGAAATGCTTTTGCAATCCTTTTTGATAGGTTTGGAGAAATTCCCAAAGCATTTGCTAATATATCGCTTAGTTCCTCCTCGTCAATTCCTATGGAAATCAAAAATGCTACGTATTGATAAAACTTCTCTTCATCTATTTTACCTTTTTCTAATAATTCTTTAAAGCTTGTCATGCAGGGAGGAAATGCATTATAATTAATTTTTCCTGCTGGTAATTTATTTTCTGCCAATTTTAAATATCTAAATACTTCATTTGAAAAATCTAAGATCAAATCATTTACTTCTAAATCTTTAGAAATATTCTTAATTTTAATTACAATACCTACTTCTAATAATCTTTTTAAAATTTTTACATCAAGATAAACCTTACCATTTAACAAAAATGAATTTACTAATCTAAAATCGTTTTCTTGAGCATTAACTGCTATTCTTAAATAATCTTCCATTTTTAAATAATAAGGTAATGTTCTATAAATTACTTTTCCGTTTGAATTAATAATCCAAGGTATTTTTATTAATTCTTTTTCAATTTTTAATCCCATTGCTTTGCTTAAACTAACTAAGTTCTCTTCATCTTCATACTCAATAAAATAACTTGCCCTATTCGCTTCTGCTTTTGCAAACAAATCTAATGCAATTAAAGAATTTGAGGCCTTAATTGCAGCTAATGAAATATAAAATGAATAAACTTCTTCATCAGTTGTATCTCCATTTTTTATTGGACTAATCTTTTTTGTTATAGCTTCTTCAAGCCTTTTTTTAGAAAGTTTTACTAATTTTTCATTTTCAAGCAAAGAGCCTATATCAATTCTATATCCATAGTTTATTTTTCCATATTCTTCTAAAGATATTATGAATGGATATTTGCTATATGTTAGCATTCTTTCCCCAGTTATAAATAATTGATAGCCACAAATATTAATAATAGATAAGGTTCATATAATTATGGTGAGAGAAGATGTCATCCTATAAGGATTTATCAGAAAGAATAGCGGATTGGGCATCAAATCTTTCTTATAAAAACATACCAGATAATGTAATAGAAGAAGCTAAAAAGAGAATTCTTGATACATTTGGTGTAGCTATTGGAGCATTTAATGAAGAACCAGTCAGCATTGCGAGATGGGTTGCTGAGTCATCGTCAAGTTCAAGGCTTTCAGCAACTATTTGGGGCACAGATAGAACTGGACCAGCTGATCATGTAGATTTTGCAAACGGATGCGCTTCGAGGTATTTTGATTTTATGGATACATACCTTTCCAAAGAAGCCCTTCATCCAAGTGATAATATACCAGCTATTATAGCTGCGGCAGAAATAGCAAAGGCTGACGGTAAAAAAATATTAGAAGGATTAGTCGCTTCATATGAAGTCACTGCTAGATTAGCAGATGCATATAGTGTTAGGAGCAAGGGATGGGATCATGTTGTTTATATAGCAATTGCATCAGCTGTTGGAGCTGGAAAGGTTTTGGGATTAGATAAAGAGGGCTTATTGCAGGCAATTAACTTGTCAACAGTAAATGCTGCTGCATTAAGGCAAACAAGGGCTGGAGAACTCAGCATGTGGAAAGGGTGCGCAGCAGCTAATGCTTCAAGAAATGGTTTATTTGCAGCTATTCTTGCTTCTAGAGGCATGAAAGGTCCATCTCCAATATTTAGTGGAGAATTTGGATTCTTTAGAGTTGCATTAAATGGAGATAAATTCGATATACCAAAAATGGGCGGGGAGGATAATGAACCATTCAAGTTATTAGAAACAAGTATAAAATATTGGCCGGTTGAATATCATGCCATGAGTGCAGTTGATGCAGCTTTAAAAATTAGGGAAAAAGCAGGCGCACTAAAGCCAGAGAATATTAAAGAAGTTAATGTGAAAACTTTTCAGGTTTCTTATAATATTATAGTAAAAGATCCAGAAAAATGGGATCCTAAGACAAGAGAAACTGCAGATCATAGCTTACCATATATAGTTGCTGCTGCATTACTTGATGGCAAGGTTTGGTTAGATACATTTCATGAAAATAGATATTTGGCAAACGATGTAAGAGATGTATTAAGAAAAATGAAGGTTGAAGTTGATCCAGAACATGATAAATTATATCCAACTGGAATTAAGAATACTATTACAGTAAAACTATCTGATGGTAGAACTTTTGAAGAAAGCAGTACATATCCTCCTGGTCACTTTAAGAATCCTTTAAGCAGAGAAGGCGTTGTTGATAAATTCATGAAAGTCACGAATGGAAAATTATATAAGAGAAATGCAAAGCAATTTATAGATATTGTCTGGAATATAGAGAAATGTATGAACATAAGCAAAGCATTAAGCCTTCTGAAAATAAAAGATTAATCCAAAATTTTTAAAATTTTATTTCTTTTTAGTTTCCTTCCTTTGTTGCCTAGTTGGCACGGTCTCTATTGGCTTTGGTTTTAAGAAATATGCTCCTCCTAACACACCTATGACTAAGCCAAGTATAAAGAGACCTATTGAAACCTCTCCGCTCTTATGCAATCTGCTATAATAGCTTCCTGCTAATTGATTTGTTTCGTTATACCTTACTTGCCAATAGCTTACCAAACCTTGTAATTCCCCTACTTTAGTTGTTAAAGAGTTTACGCTTTGATTTAAAGATGTTATTTGATTTAAATAACTATTTATCATAGATTGATAATTTATCAAATTACTTATATTATTGTTTATGTTATATACTTGCGAAACCATATCAGCTGAATTTGTTAAGCTAATTAATTCTGGGTTAAATTCTGATTCATATAAATTGAAGCTTATTTCATAATTATTACCCTTAAATAGTGTGATGTTCTTGATATCTATAATTGTATTTGCAATGCCTTGTTCTGAAGTTCCATTAATAAATCCTTTTAAAAACTGCAAATCTGCATAAATCGGAGTAATGAAATTCAATCCTATAATCGAATTATAGCTATTGCCTGAATAAGAAAGCATTGCAATTTTCATAATATTTCCAGAGTAGCTTCCAGATGAATTCGTTGCAAAATAATTTGGCAATCCATTTTCTAGACTTGATACAACAAATGACCATGAATTGTTATTATAATAACTACCAATACCTATATAAAGATCCTTTATATAAGATTCATCTGCTGTGGTATTTATTATTATTTCATAGTTAATATAAGGATAATAATTGCTTGCGGTGATAAGCTCATAAATAGAAACATTATTTATATTATTATTTTCTGGAGTTAATAATATTTTTACATAATTTGAATTTTTATTTACTAATGAAGCCTTCCAATTTTGATTGTATAGATTTCCTGGAAGGGATTCGTTAAGAGAAACTATCATAGAAGGTACCTCTACATTATTGAATTGATTAACTTGAGGAATCAAATCCTTCCAACTAGTTATAGTTGCACCCTTTGTTAAATTAAAGTAAATCTGATAATATTGATTATTTATCGTAACGCTTGTGTTAGAAATGCTATAAGTTAGGCTTTGAGCCATACCAGTTAATGATATTAATGGAATCAATAATGCAACCAATACCACAAATTTTTTCTTCATCATACCATTTAGCCCTCCCGATAAGAAATTTTTTAATTACTAATTTAAGCTTAATGGAGTAGAAAGGGGAAAAACTTGTGCAAAAAAATATTTAAAGCTAAGGTGTTTAGCGGAAAAAAAGAAGGAGAATTTTTCGTTAGCTTATATTCAAAAAATATAAGAATCGCGTTAGGATTTATTCCATATCCTGGTACTTTAAATGCAAAATTGATATCTGATGTAGAAGAATTTAATCAATGTTTATCAAAATCAAAGACAATCATAATAGATCCCCCAAATATTCCAAATATAAAACTTGGAAAGGTTTATGCATATCCTATATTAATTTTTAACTCCTTGAATTCATATATTCTAAGACCGGAAATAACAATATACAATAAAGAAATAGTAGAAATCATATCAGATAAAAAGCTAAGAGATTTATTAAATCTTGATGACGGTTCTATAATAGAATTATCACTCGTTTTATCATAAAGAGTTATGTATTTATAAATATATTAATTGAATAAAATATTTTAAGCAGTATTGTAACTTTCTCCATGGTGATATATTTGGATTTTGATCTTTCCCAAGATGAAAAGCTCTTTAAAGAATCAGTACATGAGTTTCTATCTAAAGAGCTTAATCCAATATGGGTAAATATGGATAGTGAAAGGAAGATACCTACGGAAGTTATACATAAAATGGGTGAGCAGGGGCTATTTGCAATAGCTGTACCAGAAGAATATGGAGGCCAAGGAGGAAACTTCCTATTAGCTGCATTAGCTGTAGAAGAAGTAGCTTATAACGATCCTGCAGTTGCAACCGCAGTTTTTACTTTGCTAAATAATAGCTGGCCATACATCTTATACCTTTATGGTAAGGAGGAAGCAAAACAAGAAATACTTCCTGTAGTAGGAAAGGGTAGGGGTTTCTTTGGTATTGCATCTACAGAAACTATAGGAGGGAGTGATGTTGCTGGAGAAAAAACTACCGCTAAAAAAGAAGGAAATTTATATAAAATTAATGGGGAAAAGATATACATAAGCGGTGTAAGAGAGGCATTAGAACAATTAGATTTGGGTAGCTGGTTTTTAATTGCAAGGACTGGAAGACAAGAGGATAAACACAAAGGATTGTCCGCATTTGCTTTCATAGGAAATAAAAACGGGAAAATAACAGAAGGCCTTGAATATTCAATTTTAAATACTATTGGTAGGCATGCAATATCTACTGGGCTATTGCATTTTAATAATGCAACCACCGATTCAAATCATTTAATTGGTGATGAAAATAAAGGTTTCTATTTAGCGATGCAAGGATTTTCAATAGCGAGAGTCTTAGTAAGCGCTGCAAATATAGGTGCAGCCCAATGGGCTTTAGAACAGGCTGTGAAATATTCTAGAGAAAGAAGAATGTTTGATGACAAACCTATTGCATCTTTCCAAGGAGTCAGTTTCCCGATTGCTGAGGTAGCGGCAAAAATTGAAGCAACGAGATTATTAATTTATAAATCAGCGCAACTTGCTGATAAGATATTTATCAAAAAAGAACCAGGATTTAAACCACAAGATCTAAACTATTGGGCATCATCATCAAAAATAATGGCTATAGAAACAGCTTTCCAGGCAATAGAGACTACAATGAAAACATATGGAGGATATTCATATACTGAAGAAGCTAATGTGTTTAGGAACTTATTAGGAGTTTTATCATATTTAGTTGGTGCAGAAGGCTCCCAAAATATTATGAGATATATAGTTGCTAGAGAATTGATTGGAAGAGAATACGTAAAAGGAGACTAAATACATTTGCATAACTTTTAAATACTTTTAATCATTTCACAATATGATCTTTATTATGATTATGTTTATATATTATTTCCTCTACATTATAAATTGATGAACTCCATACTGATGACGGGCTATGCTCACGAGGTATTGGGGGCGACAAATACGGATGGGAGGGTAGTGGGGTTTCCCTCGACTAGCCCCTATGAGTTAAGGGTGAGTGTGTATGAGCCCTCAAGAG
>DAXV01000043.1 GCA_002506595.1 Acidilobaceae archaeon UBA158 | reverse complement strand
TTTTTCTAACCACAATTCGGTAAATTCTAAATATTTTATTTAGGGAATTTTGTCATCAAATGAATTATAATGAATGTCTACATTGTAAGGTGGTGAAGTTACTATGAGATCAACTGAGTTTTCCTCTATACAGTTCGTTGTAAGAAAATCATCGTTGTAAATGATGATGTTTTTTGTTCTGTAATAAACTTTATTTTCTTTTATTTCCATTTTTGTACTTTCAGGTTTTTTGTTACCTTTTATGGTTCTCATGTTTTGTCTCCTTTTATTTTCACGGCGGGTATTTTTCCTTCCCTTACCATTTTATAAAGAGTAGATTTTCCTATTTTTAAATATTTTGCGCTCTCCTCAAGGGTCATTATTTCAGAAACCCCTTCCATCATAGCTTTAACTCCTTTTGAGCCTGCCAAAGTTTATCATCGTTTAACATCACATAATAATATAGCAAAGAAAAGTAAAAAGTTAATTTTCTTTTCACGTCGGGGGCGGGGGGCTTCATTGTCAATCCAGAATAGGAAAAAGAGAGAGTTTTATTTTCCCTGCCCCCCTCTTGTGCGGACAAGTCGGAAGGAGACTTTGAAAGAGTTTGAAACAGCCATCAAAATGGCTCCAGATATTGAATGAAAAAAAGATTGAATATCGTAAAAAATGCAGGCAATATTGCGTATAATGTGCTGAGCGTATTTGAAATCCTCACAAAGGATTGAGTGAAAACCGAAGTCCGAACCAGATACCCGCTTGTTAAGTGAAGCTGGTCGCATATTATTCCTCCTTTCTCAAAATGACTATGTATTCGTGATTCATTGTTGTATCTGTTACTCCAGCTATATTACTAGGACTATTCCTTTTAGGCATTCTTTTATTTGGAATCTCTCTTATTATAGTTTTTATGTGCTTAAATTCATTTCTTTCAAAGAACTCTCTTGTTATTTCATCGTTTGGTATTTCGATTCCCTTTACCCTCCTATTACCTATCACATAAGCTACTATACCACCTTTCTTAACCACTTTAGAAACGTTGTTTATTGATTTTTCATAATCTATGTAAAAGGATACCACATCGTACACTCTGTTTTTGTCTATATCTGCAATCTGTGATAATACTTTATCAAGAGGTTCAAAACCAAAATTTTTAATTTCTCTTTTTCTTATTCCTCCCATACACTTTTTATCAACTTCGTTTAATTCTTCAAGCCCCAACCATTGGTTGCTTAATCGTGAAAATTGTCCATAAGCCACAGTGGTTCTTGAATCTCCGTAGGGTGGTGAAGTTATAACAATGTCTACACTATAAGGCGAAAGTATATCCTCAGGAATTTGATAAACAGTGTTAAAATCGTATATTTTAGAAATTGCGTCGTTATCTTTTAACGATATGTATTCAACCATCCCGTTCCGATTACGCACTAATTTTTCAACCATTACAGATAAGACATCTGGATTAGACTTTTCTATTTGCTGGGGTGCCATCCGATATAATTTAAATTCACTATTTTTAGTAAGAGATACTTGTCGCACGGTTTCACTAAATGCCACTTTATAAAAATTCTGAATATCTTGATCTTCAATTTGCTGGATGTATTCCTTAATAATAGCAAGCCAAAATTGTGTTTCTTTTTTGAACCAATAATCTATATTCTTGAAATTTGGAATATTAGGGTCAACTTTTATGGTTCCTAATTTAATCTGAAATATAAAATCATTAAAGTCTTTTAGATATTTATCTAATATTTGAGGATGAATAACCGTTGTTTTAACTTTTGCAATTAATTGTGCTAATGGATTTATATCTGTACCAATAGCATTTATCCCTCTTAAATTTGCCTCTACTAATGATGTTCCCGTGCCACAGTAAGGATCGAATAGAAGTTTAGCCTCTTTCCCAAAATCGTCCAAAATTCGTCCGGCAACTTGAGGAATCATCATTGCTGGGTATGGATGGAAGCAATGAGTATACCGTTTTGTATTTGCTGTTCGGAAATCCCAAGATTCGTCGCGAATCTTTTTAGTTTTTGATTCAATCATATTAATTTTTCCTTATATTGAAAACAAAAATATAGATCTTTTTCATCAATTCGAAAAGCAGTTCCATGATTTCTTACCGTCCCGGTTTTTTTAAGATGCATCCTAATATCAACAACAATTTTATCATTTTTTAAAAGATAAATAAAATTATCTATATCAGGATTTTTAAGATAATACGCTTCATTAAAATAAAACTCCTCTCTTCCTTCTGAATTAATCCTATTATCCGCAATAACTAAAACCAATGCAGGCATTTTTTGCCGAAATGTATTTACTAAGTCTGCAATTTTCCATTCAGCAATTAATATACCTGTAGAATGATATAATTGGAGTTTTTTTTCTTCTTTTTCTTCTATGCTTAAATATAAATTTTGAGGGTTTGGTTTTGTATTTACTGTACAATACAAAGCCCTTCTCCCGGTAGTATCTACATATCCATAATTTTTTATTAAATCTTCTTGACGCATTTTCCATACAGCTCTATTAAAAGTAAACATAGTAACTCTATTAGAAACATTTCTTCTTTGAGATTTTAATTCAATTTCATCAAAATCTGGATCTTTTAAATTATTTTCTTTTATACCAAGTAACATTTCTAAAGTATATCCAATACCTGTATTACCTCTTCTTTTAGAAATTACCCAACCAAGTTTTTTTATTTCTTTTAACTTTTCCTTAACTTCGTTTATATCCATATTATCCTTCCTTCATCTAAATTAATAATTTTTTTAATTTTAATTTTTTCCTCCACCACTCACACAAACACTTCATGAACCCATAATTTACTTTCCACAGCCCCACTCTTTCCTTTTTAGCCCTTTCTTGTACATTAATATAAACCCGCTTCGTATTTCTCCAGTAAACACATGCATATCTGTTTGCTATCATCTGTTCTCTAAAATCCGTTTCACCTGCAAATAGATAGATATTCCCAGATACCTGACGCAGTATTCTATTGTACAAGTTCCATACATTGGGAACACCTACACCTAAAAAATTATACCATTTTTCATACTAGCACATCAGATTTATTTCCTTTAT
>DAXV01000032.1 GCA_002506595.1 Acidilobaceae archaeon UBA158 | reverse complement strand
ATGCCTTTCTCAACAATAATATCATACATGATACCTGGAGAAAATCCATTACCTTTATATTATTTAGATTGGAACGGTATACCATTAACATGGTATTGGCTTCCTTTTATGTATCAACAAGGTGGTATATATCCAGCACCTGATGGAGTAGATGTTAACTATCTTGAACAGCTATCATTGAAATTCAACCAAACAAATAATACATATGTAGGTTCATTACTATGGCAAGAAGCACAACAATATAATCAACTAAATAAATTAGTAATAGAAGCAGATTTAGCTGATGAAGAAGGTTGGTCTAATGCGTCAACCATAATAAAAAATGCTCAGCAATTAGCAATTAATCAATATCTATATGTTTATGTAGTTATACCAAGTAAGTTCTGGATTTTAGGATCTTATATGAATGCATATCAAAATAATTTAGCATGGCAATCTAATCCTGCAGTAACTAATGGGTTAGAATCGTTTTTCTGGTGGTGGGAAAAACCATAATTTTAATTTTTAATTTTTTTTATTTTCAATAACATAGCCTTAACGCTTAATAACTCTGAGCGTTTAGACACATTTTAAACGAGGATGGCCCTCAGGCGGTATATTAATGTCTTTAAATCCAATATTTAGACATTTATGTCCAAATTGCGGTAAGGAAATAACTTCAGATAGACTAGAAAAAGGATTACCATGCAAGCAGTGCTTAGAAACAGAGCCAGAAGATAATGATCCAATATTAATTGGTGATATGCTTAAGAAATCAGGTAAGCTTTATGGATACTCATGGTTATATTATCTGGAAAAAAGTTTTAGAGAATTTAAAGAATATTTTGAAAAAACAACAGGATATACGTTATCTAGTGCTCAAAAAAGTTGGGCAAGGAGACTTTTGTATCCTGAAAGTTTTTCTATAGTTGCTCCGACTGGTGTAGGAAAGTCTACATTGTTAATGGCTTATACCGCCTACAGGGCCATGAATGGATTCGATAGAAAGATCATGTATTTAACGCCAACAGAAAATTTAGTTGCTCAAACTGCTGAAAGATTAAAAACTTTTATTAATGATGGTATTGCGTTTTATTATTCATCTATGCCCAAAAATATAAAAGAAGAAATGATAACAAAGATAAGTAATGGAGAATTTAAGATATTGATTATAACCCCAGGATTTTTAATGAAAAATTTCAATAAACTTAAAGAATTTTTACCTTTTGGATTAATAGTTGTAGATGATGTTGATAGCCTTTTAAGAAATAGTAAAAACATTGATAGAGTATTAGTCTTATTAGGCTATTCTCAAGAAAGTGTTGAAATAGCTTATGAGTTGGTTAACAAAAAAATGAATTATGGCATAGCCTTATCAAATAAAAGGGAAGATAAAATAAAGCAGCTAGAGCAAGAAATATCTGATTTACAGATGAAACTATTATTAAGTAATAATGAAGAATTGAAAGGTCAACTGATTATTGCTTCAGCAACAGGTAGGCCAAAGGGTATTAAGCATTTAATATTTAGGGAACTATTAGGATTTGAAATTGGTGGTGGTACTGATTATTTAAGAAACGTTATCGATACATATAAGATATCCAAATCAGTATTTAAAGATGCAGTTGATCTTGTCAAGAAACTAGGTAATGGAGGAATAATTTTTATTTCTCAATCATATGGAAAAAATGCAGTAAAACCACTTTTGGAGATGCTTAAAGAAAACGGTGTAAATGCTGTCCAGGCTATATCTAATTCTAGGAGAGCTGTTGAAAAACTTCAAAGAAACGAAGTCAGTGTAATTGTTGGCTTAGCAAGTCGATATGGCACAATTGTAAGAGGGATTGATTTACCTGAAATAATTAAATATGCAATATTTATAGGAACTCCAGCAAGAAAACTTGAATTAAAAACTGCATTAATATCTCCTCAAAGGCTACTTAGAATTGTAATGTTTCTAGAGGAAAAAGATCAATCATTTTCAAGTTTAAGGAAGAGCCTAGAAAGTTTCTTGTCCAAGTATGGAGAGCAGTCTCCATTAGTTGCTGCTGTGCTTAGAGGAGAAATAGAAGCTAAAGGCATATTGAAAACAATGAAAGAAGTTATTAATAACTCTATACCAAGAGTTTATAATGCTATACTTAATTATTTACCAAACGATGGTGATATAATAAAAATTGGTTCATTTGTAATAAGAAATGAAAAAAACGTATTATATCTCTATTCTTCTGATGGCCCAACTTACCTCCAGGCCAGCGGAAGAACAAGTAGATTATACTACGGACATATGACAAAAGGGCTATCAATAATAATTGATGAAATGCCAGAATTAATAGAATCTATAGGTGAAAAGTTAAGATGGGTTAGCCAGGCAAATTTTATAAGACTTGAAGATGTAAACTTAGATGAAGTTATTAAAGAATTAGAAGAATCAAGAAAATTAGATGGTGGGAAAAAAGTAAATATAGTTAGCGAATTAATAATTGTTGAAAGCCCTACAAAAGCAAAAACGATATCAAGCTTTTGGGGAAAGCCTGCAAGAAGGAGAGAAGGGAATCTTAACATCTATGAAACAACTACGGTTGATCCTGTAACAAATACCGTTTACCTTTTAACAATAACAGCATCAAAAGGACATGTCTATGAATTGACAGTAGATGATAATAACGATTCCTGTTACGGCATAAAAATTGTTGATTCTACAATAAGTCCACTTTATACTTCAATAAAAAGATGCTTAAAATGTGGTTATCAATTTACTCAAGAAACAAATAAATGCCCTAGATGCGGTTCAAGCGCAGTTGTAACTTCTGAATCGATATTACAATCAATAAAAAGGTTAGCAACCGAAGTCGATCAAATATTAATAATGACTGATCCAGATAGGGAGGGAGAAAAAATTGCATGGGATCTATATTTAGCATTGAGACCTTATAATAAAAACATATATAGATCTGCATTTCATGAAGTTACATTAAATGCTGTTTTAGAGGCTTTAAGAAATCCAGGAAAATTAAATAAAGGTTTGGTAAATGCCCAAATATCAAGAAGAATAGATGATAGATGGATTGGATTTTCTACTAGCAAATATCTGCAAAACAAATATAGCAAAATATGGCTTGGGGCTGGAAGAGTCCAAACTCCAGTATTAGGATGGATTATTGATAGGTATAATGAATACAAAAAAGAGTTAGGATATAAAATAAAAGTAAAACTTCCAAGTGGAACTTATATTTATTACTATACGAAGGACAAGGAACAGGCCGAGAATGCTGTGAAAAATAATAAACTAAAGATAATGACATTAAATGTTTATAATGAGGAAATAAATCCATTACCTCCATATACAACTGATGCTTTAATATATGATGCTAGCCAAAAATATGGTTTTACTGCACAATTAACAATGAAATTAGCTCAAGACTTGTTTTACTCTGGATTGATAACATACCATAGAACAGATTCGATTAGAATATCACAGATAGGAATACAAGTAGCAAAAGAATATCTACAAAAAATAAATTTATTGCAATACTTTAAACCAAGGACTTGGAGCGAAGAAGGAGCTCATGAAGCTATCAGAACAACTAGACCATTAAATGCACAAGAATTAGAAAGAGGAGTATTGGAAAGAACAATTAAGGTTCCAATAGAATTAACTCAATATCATTACAGACTATATCAAATGATATTTGAAAGATTTTTAGCTAGCCAAATGACATCATCAACAATAGAAAAAGCTTTGGTAAGAATAAATTTAGGAGACTTATCATTAGAAAAGGATTTTAATGTATCAATTATAAAAGAAGGATTTACATTAATATCAAAGCCAGTTATTGAAAATTGGGTCAAAAAGGAGCTTAATGTTGAATATGAAATCAATATAGACAATATCATTTATTATAGAGGCAGTTTAATAGAGCCTTATAAAAATGGTGACCTAGTAATGCTTATGAAAAAGAAAAATATAGGAAGACCTAGCACATATGCTAAAGTTATAGAATCAAATATAAGACATGGTTACGTTATTGAAAGTAAAAAGCAGAAATATATGATACCAACAAAGAATGGTATCGAAATATATCAGGATCTAATGGGATCCATTTTTAAAGAGCTGTTAACTGAGGAAAGTAGCAGGGTTTTAGAAGAACAATTAGATATGATTGAAAACCAAAAAATTTCCCCTATAGAATTTATTAATAAAATTTATAATGAAATATTCGTAAAAAGGTTAAGTGGTTATTGCAGATAAGCCAGGCTAAAAGTTATATATTTAATTTCTCAAGGTTAAAATAAAGGTAGGTGCATTAAATGGAAGAAAAGGTTAAAATTAATTTGGGAAAAGAGGCAATTGAGGATTATGCACTGCAAGCTATATTAGAATTAAACAAGGGAACAAAACAAATAGAGATAACAGGTATAGGAGAAAATATATGCAAAGTTGCTGAAGTATATCTAGCTATGAAATCCAGATTAGGAGAAAATTTAAAAATAGTTTCTTCATTTATAGGTACATCTAAAAATAAAGGAAAGAAAAGCAGTTTCTTAACTATAGTAGTAGAAAAAACTGTATGAGCTCAGACGGGGATATTGACTTCATTTATCCGACGATATCAGCATCATCACCGCTTTGCATTTTACATCTATTTTAATTCAATATGCCCTCGGTAACACAGGCCAAGCTCATCTATCGCGCCTGCAGCGATCTTCATCGGGCATTAATTATATTGCCTGTAAACATTTATATATTATTAGATTATATATTATAATGAGAGGTGAAAGTTTGTATAAAAAAATTCTAGTTGGCTATGATGGCTCTGAAGGTGGAGAAAGAGCTTTATCTAAAGCAATTGAATTAAGCAAAGCGCTTAATTCAGAAATTTGCATAATAACTGTTGTACCTCCTGCATCTGTTATTGTGGGAGAAATTGTTAGTCCCGATATAATCAATACTGCAGCTATAATTGATTCAACAAAGAAAAAATTATCTGAATTAACAAATAAGTTATTATCTGAAGGCATAAAAACTAAGTATGAAGTACTTTCAGGAGATCCAGCTGATGTTATATTAAATTACGCTGAAACAAATAATTGTGACCTAATAGTATTGGGAAGAAGAAGATTATCTAGAATTGAAAGATTAATTCTGGGTAGTGTTACAAGTAAAGTAGCAGGAAAAATAACAAAAACGGATGTATTAGTTGTTCCGTAAAATCATTTCTTTTTATTTGGTATTAATGGTAATAAAGCAGTTGATATTATAGCTATAATTGCAAACGATAACATATCATTATAAAATCCTATTTTATTTAGCAAAAAGCCGCCTATTAATATACCTATAGCTCCTCCTACAGTATTTCCAATGCCCCATATCAATGAATTAGCTTGAGCTGAAATGCTTTTATCAACAATTTGGCCTACATAACCTAATAAAACAGGAAATCCACTAAATGCAAAAAGGGAAAACAACACAAACATAAGTGAAATAATTATATTGTTTTTAATTAATAAAAACATAATATAAAATAATGTAGCAAAAATAGTAGTTAAAAACACTACTTTTCTTCCTCCTATATCACCTGTTAACTTTCCGAAATAGGGTTGACCAAATATTGCCGTTGCATATGAAATTGTTAAAATAATACTCATTATTTCTTTTGAATTAAATAGATGAGATAGATATGTAGGTACATATGTTTGTACACCTGAAATAAACATTGCCCTAATGAATACAACAACTGTTAACGGTATCAAAACATAATAATAGGAGCTTAATGAAACTTTATTATTAGAACTCCTATTTATTTTATACTCAATTTTTATTGGATGTAATCCATAGAATACTATTAAACCTATAATAAATGTATAAATACCTATAATAAAGAGAGATAATGAGCCTCCTAAATAATTGATTGCAAATACCATTACAACAGGAAATAGAGCCCTTCCAATACTGCCAAAAGAACCATTAAACCCAAGAGCTTTAGGTGAATCCTTAGGATCAAAAGTGTGTTGTAATATTGATCCTCCTAAAGGATGATAAAAAGACAATCCAGAACCTAATAATATAGATGCGATTGCTATATATATTAAATCATATCTTATATATAAAAATGATACTCCATATAAAATAATAGATAATCCTATCAAAGTATACCCTAAAAGCATTAATTTTGCATGCGATCCACTTTTATCTGCAATATTGCCTACCCATATGCTAATTAATCCTGATAATATGTTTATTAAAGCACCCATGATTCCTAAATAAAATGCTGATATTTTCATGTCTAAATAATAAGCTATCAGTATTGAAAATGCAATAATAAAACTATCATTAAGAAAATGACCTAGTGATGTATATATTAATGCTCTTTTTTTGTTATCCATATCATTCCCCCCTGCATTGTTTAATTCGAGACTAAAAATATTTATCTATATATGATACATATATTAATTAAAGAACAATTAACAATTATTATTATCGATTAGTAATTATATCCAATATTATTTTTGCAACATTTTTAATAATATCATCATAGCTTCCTTCAGTTCCTTTCACTATATTATTACTTGTAACTAATACACATGCAGATTTAATACCTCTTAGATTTGAAATGGCGAATAATGTTGCACATTCCATTTCTACTCCTATAAAGTTTAACTTTATTAGTGTTTCTATATAATTTTTTTCCGCATAGAAAGAATCACTTGAAAAAATTGATCCTACATGGTAATTTAATTTAGTGTTATTAATTGCTTTAATTAAATCATAAACTAAGTCGTAGCTTGGATTTGTCGGAGGACATATATTATTAAAATACATTCCAAGGCCAGCTCCTCCATACCAGAATGAAGCTCCAGTCGGAATTATAATGTTACCGACATCAATTTCTTCTTTTAATGAACCAACTGTACCTAATCTAATTAAAATCTTTGCACCTAATTTAATTAACTCTTCAATTACTATAGCAGCGCTAGGTCCGCCAATACCATGAGTAGCCAAGCCAACTTCTTTATTATTATAATATCCCTTATAAACAAATAAATCCCTACTTTTACTTATTAAAATAGGATTTTCCAATAATGAAGATACATCTATTACTCTTTGTGGATCTCCCATTATAATAATATTTCTTGGTACTTCATCAGCTTCTAAATGATATACCTTTTTCATTTCTAAAACCTCCAATTTCAAATTATATTTCAGGAATACCCTGCTTAGATATATATACTCTTAATGGAAAAGGCAAATTATAACAATAATTACCTCTTTCTATTAAGCCCATTAAAACTAAGTTTTCAATAATAGATCTAGGATCTTTTATCCCTTTTTTTTCTAATTCCATTATCGCTCTTAAATCCCCTACTGATATATTCTCTAAAAAATATTTGAAAACTCTTTTTTCTTCTTCAGATAAATTTCTTGCCTTTTCTATTATTTTTGAAGAATCAATCAACCATTGCTCAGCCATTTTTCCTCCTTATATCATATTGAGTTCTGAGATTTAATAATTGATTAGATTACAAATATAATAGGGAGTAAAATGCAAGTTAAAATCAATCAAGATTCGTGCGAAAAAATAGGTAAATTGCTTAAACCTATAAAAATTAAAAATATTGATATGTATGACGATGAAAATTATTTTCCACCATTAAAAGAGCCAAAAGAAAACGTTTTCTTATATTTCTTAGTTATGGTGTCTATGGATCATAGACTAAGGTTTCATGATAAACCCTTTGAAGGGTATATTGAAAATAGAATTTATCATGGAGCAGATGCTTTATATAAATTAGGTATCATAAAATATAAAGAAGATCCATCGTTTTTTTATCCAGAAAATTTGGCAAATATTGATATAGAAACCTTAACAAAATGGCTTACTATTGAAAGCAAAGAAGGTAGAAAAATTTATCCAAGCGATATTAGAATTAGGTTGGAATTATTAAAAGATATTGGAATAAAAATTAAGAAAAACTTTGATGATCCTTATGATATTATAACAACATCGCAAGGATTTTTAAGGAGAGATTTTGGAAATGGATTTATTGATATTTTAAAAATTTTTAAAGCATATCAAGATCCTGTAGAAAAAAAAGCGTTTTTATTAGCAAAATTCTTGGAAAGAAGATCTATATTAAACATTAACGATCCCTATAATAAAGAGTTACCTATAGATAATCATTTAACAAGAATAGCTTTAAGGCTGGGTATTGTAGAAATAGATGATATTACAAGAGAGAAAATTTATGCTAATATTGAATTTTCTGAGTGGGAAGATGTATTATTAAGACTAGCAGTTAGACAGGCATATAAGCTAGTCTCACAATATTCTGGTATCGATCCATTTATTTTAGATGATTTCCTTTGGTCATTTGGAAGAAATTGCTGTAAAGCAAATGATCCTGTCTGTAAAAATTCTTATGAAAACGAATGCATAAAAATTACAGGATTCAAAGAGAATTGCATATTTACAAAAGAATGTAAGGCTTATCAGAATAGAATATATATGATACCTGAACACAACTTTAAAAATACATGGTGGTATTAGGGCGGTATAATGTATTTAACAAAAGAAGAAGAAAAGATGCTTAACGGAGAATATGGATGGGCAATATCAAAAGCGTTAAAAGTAATAGTTTCTATTGGAGAATCCTTAGACGCTGAAAAGCTAATTAATATATCTCATGCTCATATATCTGGAGTTTCTTATGGTAATATTGGTGAACCAGGAAGAAAGCTAATCAAGGAGTTTGCTGATTCTGGTGTTAAATTCTCAGTAAAGGCAACTGTTAATCCAATAGGTTATGACACTATGGATTATGATTCGATGCCTTTTACAAAGATTGATAGAACCTATCTTAAAGGGCAAGAAGATATATTAATGTCATTAAAAAAAATGGGTGCCAACCTTACTTTATCTTGTACCCCATATTATTTACCTGAAGTGAACTATATAGAAAAAGGAAGTAGCGTTGCTTGGGGAGAATCAAATGCTGTGGTATATGGTAATAGTGTTTTAGGGTTAAAAACAAATAGAGAAGGAGGACCAATCTCTTTAATGGCAGCAATAACAGGGAAAATATATTACTACGGACTTCATATAGAAGAAAATAGAATTCCTAATACAAGATATGTCATAAGAAGACCTGATGACTATGAATTAAATGAGGTTAGAGTAGGTATAATAGGTGAGATATTATCAAAGCTACACAATAATGAGAAACCACCATTTTTGGATGAATATCTAAATAACGATACCCTTGTTAAAGAGCTTTCAGCTTCTTTAGGAGCTGCTGGGAACATAGCTATGATTGTTATTAAAGGAATAACGCCTCAAAAGATTGATGAAAACAAATTAAAGGAAACAGTTATAATAGATTATAATGATATAAAGATTAGGGAAGAGGAAATAAAGCCATCTGAAGTACCAGATATAATTTATTTTGGATGCCCTCATGCAAATAAAGATGAGATTGAAAAGATAGCTAATCAATTAAAGAATATTGAAAATGTTAAATCTCAAATAATAATTACTACATCAAGAGAACAAATCTCTAAAGTTAGAAAAGAAGTCTTAAGCATGCTTAAAGAGAAAAATGTAAGACTTATAGGGGATACATGCTTAATTGTAAGCCCATTCGGATATAAAGGGCTAAGCATCGCAACAAACAGCTATAAGGCTTATTTTTATCTCTCTAAAAAAGGCATGAACGTATCACTAATATCAATTGATAGTTTGAAAGAGGTATTAAAATCATGAAGGAGTTAACAGGAAGAGCTTTAGTAAAAGGAGAAACCCAAGGTGAAGCTTTGATTATAAAGGAGATAAGCTTTTATGGAGATATAGATCCAAATAATGGTAACTTAATTGATGGAAGAAATGTTAAAGATAAAATATTGATTGCATATAAACCAAGAGGAAGCACAGTTGGTTCTTATATTATATATGCTTTAAAAGAAAATGGCTTTGCCCCAAAAGCAATAGTTATGGCCAAATCTGAACCTATAATAATTGCAGGTTGTGCATTAGCTAACATTCCATTAGTTGATAATGTTGATATTAACGGTCTAAAAGATATAGAAGATGGAGATAAAATAATTGTGAAAGAAAATAAAATAATTATTTTAGATAAATAAATAATAAAATTTTTAAACTTAGCAGGAATTCTATAAGCGGCGATGCCTATTGAAGTAGGTTATTCGTGGAAAAGGAAATCTGTTTCAAGATCTGTTGTTTTGTTAGCTATAGTCGTTATAGTTGTTATAGGTTTGTTTCTTGGATTTTATTACAATAAATCATCAGTAATTAAAAGCACATCATCAATAACATCACAAACACAATCGATATTAAAACCGGCATCACCTGCATCTTTAACTATAATAGCAGGAAGTCCATTAAGTGTTTACTTGCCTGGATATATTAGTTCCAAAGGAAGTTACACACTAATTTATATTGGAAATGGCAATGTTTTAAATTCAACAAGTAACTATGTAAACATTATATACAATTATCCAGGTATATATTTGCTTTACTATGAAGTATATCAAAATGGCTTAATTATTGGTACATCATCAAGTAACTTAATTAGACTAGTTGTTACTCCAAATATACCTTTA
>DAXV01000049.1:3076-3911 GCA_002506595.1 Acidilobaceae archaeon UBA158 | reverse complement strand
ATTATAAGCCCAATAGAAGAAAGTTTTATAAATGACTTTAACATATTACCCACTAAAGATCACCTATCTGGATTATTAATTACAACTTCGACTTAATATATTTATCTTTTAAAAATTATTCATAAACATTAATAAATTCAAAACAAAAGAAATCGTTTTTAAGTTAAAACTTTATTAGAAAAACGGTGAATAGCTTGGTAATGAGTTTGATAGAAAGGGTAGAAAAATGTAATAAACTATTGCAAATTGCCTTAGATTTTACTGATATAAATCCAGCAATATCTATTGCATCTAGTGTTGAAAGAAAGGATAACTTAATTCTTGAAGCAGGCACACCTTTAATAAAATCATATGGTATAAATTCAGTTAAGCTTTTAAGATCATTAAATGGAAATCATTTGGTTTTTGCAGACTTAAAAATAATGGATGTTGGCGCGTTAGAAGCAAACCTAGCATTTTCTAATGGGGCAGATGCAGTTTCTGTATCTGCGGCAACAAATTTAGAAACAATAAAGGAAACTGTTGAAGAAGCCAATAAATGGGGAGGAGCTGTTTATGGGGATCTTATTGGAGTTGAAGATATTGAACAGGGAATAAAGAAGTTAAAAGATGCTAAGGTTCATGTTGCTTTATTGCATATAGGCATTGATGTACAAGTTAAGCTTGGATTAACTGCTGGAAAGGCATTAGACCTAATAAAGAAAATGAAGGAAAGCTTTGGGGGAATAATTGCAGTCGCTGGAGGAATAAAGCCTGAAGAGGTTTCTTCCATTGCATCAGCAGGGGCTGATATCATTATAATTGGGGGTGGAATAACTAAAGCAAAAGATCCATC
>DAXV01000049.1:0-2882 GCA_002506595.1 Acidilobaceae archaeon UBA158 | reverse complement strand
TAGAAGAGGTATTGAATGAATCAGATATTGATATCGCTTTCGTAACAATACCTCCTTCTTATTATAATGGAGAACCTAATTTAACTATTTATAATAAATTACTAGACAAAAAAGTAAATATTATTACAGCAGATAAAACTGGGTTATCATTGAACTTTGATAATTTAATGAATAAAGCAAATAAAAATAGGCTGTTTTTTGGTTATAGAGCAACAGTAATGGCAGGGACTCCAGCTACAGATATAGCAAAGGGATTAAAAGGGAGAAATTTAAAGGAAATAAAAGCTGTTTTAAATGCAACGACAAATTATATCTTAAGCTTAATAGAAAAAGGTTTCAATTTTGAAAAGGCAATAGAAGAAGTTAAAAGACTAGGACTTGTTGAGCCTGATCCTAAAATAGATATTGAAGGGTTTGATGCTGCAGCAAAAATTGTTATTTTGCTAAATACCTTAGGTATAAAATCATCTATAAATGATGTAAAAAGGGAATCATTGTTAAACATTAAAGAAGAAAACATTAGAAATGCACTTAAGGAAAATAAAAGAATTAAATACATCGCATCATATAATGGTAATGAAATAAAGGTTGGCTTAGAAAAAATTGATATAGAATCGCCTTTGGCAAAGGTTTCAAATAATTACAATTGCATAAATTTTGTTATAGATGAAAATAATATAATTACATTAACTGGCCCTGCTGGACCTGCTTTAAATACCGCTAGGGCTATGATAACAGATTTAATTGAATTTTATGAAAATTTTTTATAGCAAAAACTTAAAATCTTTTATATTAAATCATTAATAGGTGAAAGATTGGAAACGTATAAAATATTAGGAATCATTGGGCTAGTAATCTTAGTAGTATTTACAGCAATAATTTCTACATTATTTTTCTTAGGAATTACATTTTATTATCCATATGGCATGATGGGATATCGTATACATTATTATATGTATGGATACCCGTTTATGATGTTTCCTTTAATATTTGTTATTTTCCCTGTTGTATTAGCTTTAATTGGCTTAATTATTAATGATAGAACCGCATCGGGAATTTTGCTAATATTGGCATCTTTCTTTTCATTGCCTATCTTCTTTGGTGGATTTGGCATAGGCTTTATATTATTGTTGTTATCAGGGATATTTGCCCTAGTTAAATAAATTTTCATAAATCATAAATATAGAGTTTGTTACGTTTATTTTACTACCTCAATTTCAAACATTTTCTTTTCAATTATTCTATATAACATGTATAATGTTAAAAAGATAAATACTTTGATGAATACATTCAAATATGGGTAGGTAATTATGCCCACTAGCAAGCTTATGAATGTAAATGAGGCTGTTGATTTAATAAATAACGGTGATTTAATAACTATTAGTGGAATGACATTTTTCAGAAATCCTATGAGTTTCATATCTGCATTGATTAAATCTGATAAAAAAGATCTATCATTTGTTGATAGGGAGCCGGGATTTGGATTAGATGTTTTAACTGCAGCAAATAAATTAAAAATGATTAGAGCTGCTATGGCTACATTTGAACACTTTGGTCTATCTCCAAGTGTTAGAAAAGCATCTGAAAGAAAGCAAGTAGATTATTTAGAAGATACGTGCGGTGCAGTAATAGCTGGTTTAAGGGCAGGAGCTCAAGGTGTACCATTTATGCCAGTTAGGGGAATTATAGGTTCTGACCTTGTTAAAATACATGAGCAAAGAGGTACTTGGAAAATCATTAAAGACCCATTTACAAATGAAGATATTGCAATAATAAAAGCTATTGAGCCAGATGTAGCGATAATTCATGTACATATGAGCGATGAATATGGGAATTCCGTTATATTAGGGCCAAGATATGAAGATGAACTAAAAATTAGGGCTGCAAAGAAAGTAATTATTACAGCAGAAAAAATTGTAGATAAAGAAGAACTAAAGAAAAGAAATAATGAACAGCTATCTTCTACTTTACTTCATGTAACAGCTGTTGTTAACTCAAAGAATGGAGCTTGGCCAACTGCTATGTATACAATGTATGAAGCAGATTACAAAGCAATTGAAGAATATTATAATTATGCTAAAGAAGGAAAGGCAATGGAATGGATAAATAATAATTTAATGAAGAGGTGGTATTAATGTCTTCAAGGCCTACTGATTTAATGATTAAATGCTTAGGTAGCTTTATTGAAGATAAAGATTACGTATATCATGGATTAGATAGTATTTTGCCTCAATTAGCAATGGTTTACGCCTCTTTATATCTTAAAAGGGATTTCATATATCATAGTGTTGCAGAGCCATTCCTTGTTGATGCAAATCAAGTATTAATAAGACCTTCTACAGGAGATCCTTATTCTGAGCAAGGTCATATAGGAACTGTTACCACAATAGATGCATTTGATATGGCTGCTAAGGGAAAAATGGATTTAATGTATTTCGGCACAGCGCAAATAGATGAAGAGGCTAATATAAATCTAACAGCTATTGGAAGTTATGATAATCCTAAGGTTAAGCTGCCTGGAGGGGCTGCAACTGCCTATTTATATCCAATAGTAAAGAAGATAGTAATATGGGCAAGACATGATCCTAGAGTATTGGTTAAAAAAGTTGATTTTGCAACTGGGAATGGAAGGACTAGGATAAATAATAACTTAAAGACAGTTTTATGTACAAACAGGGCTTTGATTGAATTTACTAAGGAAGGACCAATTTTAAGGGCAGTCTTGCAAGGATATGATATAAATAATGTTGTATCAAACACGGGAGGTATGAAAATTATTGTTCCTGAAAAAGTTGATGAAATTAAGGCATTAAATGAAGAGGAAATGAGAATATTAAATAAAGCAGATCCTAATGGTCTAAGATATGAAGAAAATTACGGTT
>DAXV01000033.1:1094-2783 GCA_002506595.1 Acidilobaceae archaeon UBA158 | reverse complement strand
GTGATACTTCCGCTAAAGTATCTCAAAGAGTAAAAAAGTTATATGATAAAGTAAAAGAAAAGAATTCTAAAGTTTTCAAAGTTAAATTAAATTTGCCAGATAGAATTATTTATGAAATTGTAAATATACTTCAAGATGTCTCACTTCGTTCTACAGATCTCGATATAAAAGGAAGAGCATTTGAAAAATTTTTGGGTAAGGTGTTTAGAGATGAATATGGGCAGTATTTTACTCAAAGACCCGTTGTAAAATTTATGGTCGAATTTTTAGATCCGGATGAGGACGATTTAATAATTGACCCTGCTTGCGGATCTGGTGGATTTTTATTGTATTCATTAATGCATGTGATAGAGAAAGTGCAAAAGAAATACGAGGAAGACCATGATTCGATAAACAGAATCAGCTGGGATTTTGCTCATAAGCAAATTTTTGGAATAGAGATCAATGATAGAATTGCCAGAATTGCTATGATGGATATGATAATTCACGAAGATGGACATAGTAATATTGAATGCAATAATGCTTTGCTTAGCTTTGATAAATTTGATAAAGTAAGAGATATTCGTCCAAATAAATATAGCAAAGTGTTTACTAATCCACCTTTTGGTGCAATAGTAAAAGATGGAGATATACTTAATAATTTTGAATTAGGAAAGGAAAAGAAAAGCCAAAAAACAGAGATTCTATTCATTGAAAGATGTTTAGAATTACTAAAAGATAGAGGGAGGTTAGGAATAGTTATTCCCGATAGCATATTAACTAATTCAACACTGCAATATGTTCGTGACTATATTTTTAAAAAGTCAAAAATTCTAGCCGTTGTTTCTTTGCCTCAACACGCATTTGCTCCATCCGGTGCAGGAGTAAAAGCATCATTGTTATTTTTAGAAAAAGGGAAAACCGAAGCAAAAGACTATACAGTCTTTATGGCTATTGCTAAACATATAGGATTTGATTCTACTGGTAGAAAAGACATTGATGATTTGCCTGATATACTCTCTGATTGGAGAAACTACTTATTAGGCAATATTAGCAGTTTTAAAAAATCTTTTTTAGTGAGTGCTCGAAAGATTATTTCTAACTTTTCTCCTGAAAGACATATCAATTACTTTAAAAATACCAATAATTGGGAGATTAAGAAATTAGGTGAGATAACACAAGTTATATTTACAGGAAAAACGCCTGCAAGAAATTCATATACTACTAAAGGATACAAAATAATTAAAGTGAGAGATTTAACTGGCAAAGGAATAGATTGGGATAATGAAGAAAGAGGTTTTGTATCCTCGGAGTTTTTTAGGAAAAACAAAAAGTTGGAATTAAAAGTAAATGATATACTACTTATTTCTGCAGCGCATCATCCAAAGTACATTGGTCAGAAGGTAGATATAATTGACCTTATACCTGAAAGATTCAAGGAAGGTATTATCTGTTCGGCTGAGATATTAGTTATTCGGGTGAATGAAAAAATAATTGACCCGTACTATGTATTACTATACCTCAAATTTGAGGGGGGTTATAAAGCGATTCAATCCTGTATTAGAGGACAAACTGCTCATATATATCCTAAAGATATCAGGGATATAAAGATTCCCATTCCCCCACGAGATGAATATGAAAAAATAAAACCCTTGATTAAACAATTAAAACAATCTTTAATAGCAAAAACCAAAGCAAATGAAGAATACA
>DAXV01000033.1:0-1067 GCA_002506595.1 Acidilobaceae archaeon UBA158 | reverse complement strand
TTTAGAAACTTCAGAGGAGCTTATAAAGGAATGTATAAAAGACTTATATTTAGATCCACGGAATTTAATTCTTAAATGGTCAAAAATAACAAATCAAACAAGTCAAGTTACGTTGGCATATCCTAGCCAGCACTTAGCTTCAATTATTACTGGAATAAAGGGAGGGGGGACTGCTGCTAGAGGTGATGATTTATCAGACGGTACTGAAGTAAAAAGTTGTAGTCGGGCAGATCAACTTAGTGAATGCCTTGATTGTGGGGCAAAGGTATTACCTTGGCAACGTAAATGCCCTATTTGTGAGTCTACAAATATAAATATTAAAACCGATTCTCACTGGATATTCTCAATAAAGAGTAAAGACGAACTCAATCTACTACTCAATAATACTCCTCGCATAATTCTAATTCTATTTGACAGAGAGAGTATTGAAATCGAAACAATTCGGTTACGAGCATGGGTGGTTAATCCTAAAAATTCTTATGTGAAAGCATTTTTTAAAGAGTATTTTTACGATAACTATTTAAAAAAGATTGAAAAGGGAGAAAAAAATCCCGCTCCTTGTAATTTACACCCACTTAAGTATGATTTTTACATGATGGAACCAAAATTAATTTTTCATGCAGAAATAAATATAGAAAAAAGAGATGTAGAAATTAAATTCTGGGATGTAAAAAATCCTAGAGTTGAACCAATGCCAATAGATATTTTGAGAACAAAGGAAATAGAGGAAATATTTAAAGATGAAATTGACAAAGGTCTAACGATTGAGGAAATAAAACAAACATACTCGTTTATTCCAGAGGAAAAACGAAAGCTTCTAAAAATGCGTAAAAAGATTATCAAAAAATACAAAGAAAAGTATAGGAGAAGAGGATAAGCATGACTACTATGGAACAGCGGGTGGAACGCTTCGTCGCTTCGCTCCTCGCCCTCACTTCGTTCGGGTCATATAACAAGCGGGTATCTGGTTTCGTTTCACTTCGCCCAAATCCCCGCCTATCGGCTCGGACTTCAGATACCCGTTGGCCGTTAATCAAATCCTGTTTTTCGTTATCTATATTATTTAC
>DAXV01000068.1:9557-12255 GCA_002506595.1 Acidilobaceae archaeon UBA158 | reverse complement strand
TTTTTATATTGCAAATATTTGATAAACTTAAAAATTATATGTATTTCTTTACTAGTTCAACAAATGAGCTAACATCACCAGCTGGTTTAAAAAAGTATTCGGCTTTTGTTATTATTTTATATACAAAGTCCTTAGAAACTGCTATGGGTAACCTTGTAACAATTTTATCTGCTGCTTCTTCAGGATTGCTTTTTGCTATTGATATTCCTAACTCATATGCTTCTTTTACAGATTTTAACGATTCTTTATTATTAACACTTATCCCGCAAGCCCCTGGAGCATTTACCATTGATTCTAATGATTTATTTGTTTGAACTAATGCTATATTTAATACAGCACTATTTATTAAACCAGAGTTAAGCATTTTAAATAATTCTTGCATATTATCTGAATATACTATTTCTCCTTTTACATTATTTTTATCCATCAATGCTTTAAGAAGTATTTCACCTGCTGATCCTTTTCTAAATACTCCTATTTTTGGGCCTCTTAACTCAGGATAAATCGTTTGCAATTCCTTTACAGTTATATAGTCAATACTTAACCTCCTTTTTATTAGAGAAACAATCGAATCAGCAATTACATCCGCATAACCTTCTTTATCAAATATTATTGATATATCTGATTTATCTTCAGCTAGAATTAATGGATAAGATACTGGTCCTGGAGCTGCCATAACTTTTACCATTTTAATCACCAAAGCTATTAAGAAATAAATATTATTAAGCTTTCCTATATATTACTATTTTATCATAAAATCATTTATTGATTCCTAATAAATATTAAAATTTATAAATCCTTATAATTTAATTGGAAGTGGTGCAAAAGTTGGAGTTATATTACCTCATAATATTGACAATAACATTAAGTGTTTCTGGAGCTTTTTCTCCTGGACCATTAACATTTTCGGCAATAATAGAAGGATCTAAGGGCTCATGGTTTAGTGGATTTAAAGAGGCATTTGGCCATTTATTATTTGAATTGCCTTTTGTCGTTTTATTAGCTTTTTTATTGGAACAAATAAAATTTTTATTGCAAGATACTTTTGTTAAATACGTATTAAGTTTTATTCTCATATCATTCATAATATATTTCTCATTAATAGTTATAAAAGATGGATATGCAAGAATTAAAGATAATGGATTTGTATCGAATCAAAGCTTTTCAAATTCATCAAAAATTGTTAATAAACCAATAATAACTGGTTTTCTATTAACTGCATCAAATCCCTTATTTTTATCTTGGTGGGCTACTGTAGGACTTATTTTAATATTGTCAGCAACTTCTTTAGGCTTCCTATTTGGGATATCTGTAATGTATGCAAGCCATGTTTGGATGGATTTCTTATGGCTAGGGATAATGGGTATTTTGGGAAAAACTGGAAGGAAGTTATTAAGCAATAAGCATTTCGGCATATTTTTAATATTTATGGCATTTATAATGCTATACTTTGGCTTAATGGCCTCTATACAATTAATTTATTTCAAATAATGAAAAAGGTTTTATAAAAAATTAAACTATCATAACATATCTTAAGAATTTACATAAGTTGTAGATAAAAGATTTCTTTTAAATAAATTGAATCTAAAAAATTTAAGATTTATAAGATTTTTTGAAGTTCTAAGCAAATATAATAATGCATTGTTATCTTGAAATTAAAAATCAATGAAATAAGATATTAAGACTAAATTGTTTAAATCCTTGCTATAGAATTAGATTTTTATGCTTTGTTGCATAGATGTGTTTAAGAATAAATAACGAATTAAGGATAATCCAATTATAATTTTCATGATTTATAATTAATCCTATTCATTAAATAATTATCAAAATAAAAATAAAAAATTATCAATTAGAATTACTTATGTCCATGAGATATTTTAACTGAAGAAGTAGTTACATATGAAACTTTAAAGCTTGATATTCCGTTAAAATAGCTAACATAAGCTAAAGGATTACCATTGTTATTTACCATAGTAATATTATAAAGGTATTTGCTTAATAAACCAAATGGTAATGAAGTGCCATTCCATAAAGTTACATAATCGCTATTTATGTTAGTGAAATCAAATCCAAAAGATGCATTACCAAAATTAGCAAGAGTCGTTAATGTACAACTGATTCCTATACATTGCGCTGGTCTTTCAACGATCCATTCTGCTGAAGCTTTCTCAGCGCCAGATACAGACTCTGGTGGAGATGATTTATTAAATACCAAACCATTGTTGCTATTAAATTCTTCTATAACAGTTACAAAAGTATTATTTGGTAGATAAACAACCCATGCTACAATTTTATCACCGGGCATAACATTAGCATTATTAAATGTAACTGATGGATTGGGGTAAAATTCATACCAGGCACTATATACTGGCTTTCCATTTTTACATTCTCCCATTATACCAGTTTGCTCAACTGTACTACTATCATTAAAACCATCTAAACCCACCCATATGGCTACATAAGTCGTTTGCTTTGTACAAGAGATTTGAGGTACTATCCAACTCGCATTTACTTCTTTAAAACTATTAGGGGTCATATTAATAGCATAACCTGCCCAGTTAAGGCTTTTAGTATTTGAACTATCAAAAGGCTTTCTTGGATTACTTGCTAATAAGTTTATTTTATTATTTGAGTTTGCAAGTGCATAAAAACTTGATAAAGCAATTATTATTAAGACCAATGTCATTCCCATTAAAAA
>DAXV01000068.1:8718-9475 GCA_002506595.1 Acidilobaceae archaeon UBA158 | reverse complement strand
AAACTTTGATTTATAATATAGTTTTTTCAAGAATTATTAAATAATCCATAGCTAAAAATTATTTTAGTTTTAGATTTGTAAGAATTCAAACACGATTTTGCTTAAATTTTCTTTAAAAAGTACATTTATATATTAGTCTAATTAAAAATAATAGAGGTGATTAAAACGAGCGTTCCAGAAAAAGATGTAATCGTTGTAACTACTCCTTATATTCAAGGTTATAAGATAGTTAAAACTGTAGGAATTTGTCTTGGGATAACTGTTAGATCAAGAGGCCTAGGAGGAAGATTGTTAGCTAGTTTAAGATCGATTGCTGGAGGAGAAATAAAGGAATTTACTGAAATGTCGGAGCAATCTAGAATTCAAGCTATTGAGAGAATGATTTCGCATGCAAAGCAATTAGGGGCAAATGCTGTAATAAGCTTTAGACTTGATTCAAATGAAATAGCTGAAACAATGGATGAAATTATAGCATATGGTACAGCTGTAGTTGTTGAACCTGATGAGAAAGCAGGAATTAAGGTAGATTAAATACAAAATTAAGTAGAAAGGTAAATTTTAATTAAAATAAAAATTAATTTATAAATTTATATTTTAAAATATAATAAATACAAAAGCTTACTAATGTTGCATGAAATAACAATAACAAAGAATAAATTAGTAATGTTATTAATAAACTTAATAAAGGGATTTGATATCATTAAATCAATTAAAATACATAAAGTTATCCATATTACAAGCTATTGTTGCTTGAATT
>DAXV01000068.1:5864-8688 GCA_002506595.1 Acidilobaceae archaeon UBA158 | reverse complement strand
GTAAAGATAATCAAACGTGAACAGCAAATAAGACTAATTTAAATATTATCATTTTATTGATAAATAACTTTATTAATAAATAGCAGATAATTTATTGCTTAATAATGTTTAATATTGATTTAAATCTTTAAGTTTATACATAAATTTATGGTGAATTAGAGGAGGTATTTATGGAAGAAAGTTATAGTAAAAAAGAGGTATTTTTTCCATGTAATGGCATAAAATGTCATGCATATCTATATTTGCCTAAAAAAGATGAAAAGTCACCTATAATAGTTATGGGCATGGGTTTTGGCATGGTAAAAGAAGCCCATGCCGATGATTATGCCCCATATTTTACAGAAAAAGGAATAGCTGTTTTTGTTTTTGATTATAGAAGGTTTGGTAGAAGTGAAGGTTTACCAAGGCAAGCTTTGTACCCCATGGACCAAGTTTCAGATTATAGGTGTGCAATTTCATATGTTAAATCGCTTGATTATATTAATCCAGATAAAATATGCGTTTGGGGAACAAGCTTTTCTGGAGGCCATGTAATGACTTTACTTGCATTCCCTGAACAAGGAATTAAATGCGGCATAGCCCAAGTACCAAACGTTTATTCTTATAAAACTGCTCTAGAATACTTTGGAAATCTAGAGCCTGTTATTTCATTATTATCACAAAATCAAAAAGATTGTTGTGAAGGGAAACCATCTTATATGCCTATTGTTTCAAAAGACGGATTTGCTGCTTTAATGAGTAAAGAGGCATATGATTATTATATGAATGTGGCATCAAAATTTGATACATTTGAGAATAAAATAACAATAGATAGCCTACCTCAAGTTTTAGCATATAATCCAGGAGATTATACACATTTAATAACAAAGCCGTTGTTAATGATTGTTGCATCTAAAGATAAAACAACTCCTCCTAAATTAGCGAAAGAGGTTGCTGAAAAAATAAAAGGTGAAGTAACATTAAAAGAATATGATGTAGGCCATTTTGATATTTATAAGCATCCGTTATTAAATGAAATAGCTAATTATGAAGCAGATTGGGCGATAAGGAGGTTATAAAAATGGTTAAATGTAACTGGTGTAGCATAGAAAAAATTAATGAAAGTATTTATGCATTAATAGACAAAGACGGAGGTTGGTTCTTAAGCAACACTGGTATTATAAATATGGGTTCTTATACGCTTGTTATTGATACACAATACAATGAAAGCAGGGCTAAAGATATTATTAATATAATTAATGATTTAGGTTTTCCTAAAGTAGGTTTAATATTAAATACACATCCTCATGGAGATCACGCTTGGGGTAATCATGTTTTTAATGTACCTTCAATTATGCATAAAAATGCAAATAATGTAGTTGAAGCATCAATAAACATTGGTGCTAAAATTTATGAACAATTTTTCCCTAATTTAGACTTTAAAGGCTCTAAATATACGTTACCTGATATTATTGTTGGAGATGAAGGAATAGTTTTAAAATCAAAAGATGGAGAAATCAATGTTAAGTATTTAGGACCTGCCCATACCCCTGGTGATTTAATAGCTGATATCGATTGGGCTAATACAGTTTTTGCAGGAGATTTGGTTTTTAATGAAGTTACACCTCTTGCTATAGATGGAACAGTATTAGGATGGATAAATGCCCTAGATAAATTAGAAATAATTGCAGATAATAAGAAAATTGTTGGAGGCCATGGAGGAATTGCAGATAAAAATGTTATAAAACTAATTAAAGAATACTTACAAAATATTGCAAATGGAACTAAGGAAAGCCTATCCTTGGGAATATACGATCCTCTAGCAATAGCTGAAAGAATTGGAACAAAACCTTTAGATAATTGGAAATTAAAAGAAAGAATAGTTCTTAATGTTGCAAGAGCAATAATGGACTATCAAAACAAGAAACCAGGGGAAATTGTAACAAATCTACCTGAATTAGCATTTAAGATGGCAAAATTCAGTTTATGATAATGAAAATTGTAATTTAAGTTGAAATGATGATTTAAAAAATTTTTCTTAAATATAGAATAAATTATATTATTATTGTAAACACTATAATAACTAATTGTTTAATATATAATATTGCATATCAATTTTAAAAATTTTTGATTTCCAGAAAAAATTTAAAAGCCTAAATTTTTAATAACGTGCACGATTATGGGTGAAGTTGATTAATATTGTGTAAAAAACTGCAATAAGAAAAATTTTATTGGCAATAATTACGGATGTAGCTATAATTATAGCTATACTATCATCTGAAGTCTTAGAACCAATTACAAAGCCATACTATCATCTCTTGAATATATATTGCCTATAGCAATTTTAGCAATTATTATTATACATGGTCTTAAACCTGATGAACATACATGGCGAATAATAATATCATAAGCAATGATTCTGAAAAATTTTATAAGAGTAATGTTATCAACCATAACATTTACTATAGGACTAACCGTAATATGGATTATAATAATGATCTAGTTAGTTTTCTGCCTGATTCATTATTTTAATGAACATATGACTGATTAGTTAATGTATTAATAGGCATTAATATGATAACTATTGCTAGACTTTACTTATGGAAAAATAACAAGAATGGTGCAGAAAATAGCGCCCAGATTACAAGGCAATTTGGATACATGACTTTACTGCAGCCTTTAGGAGAGATCTCTTTTTTATTTTATTGTTTGCGTTATTAATAAAAGCATTAACCATAATATTCCCATTATTTTTAGTCTAATTTTTATTTGGTTTTAGATCATTTATTGTCAGCTCAAAATACTTATTATGGCATATAAAGGTTTATTAAAAATAGTTAAACTT
>DAXV01000068.1:487-5798 GCA_002506595.1 Acidilobaceae archaeon UBA158 | reverse complement strand
AAAATATGTAAGGAATAAAAATTTATAAACCTGTAAATTTACGTAATTTTAGTGGTCACATGGGTTTCAGGAAAGAGCTCGGGTTTTGGCATGTATTATTTTTAACATTAGGCGCGATTATCGGAGATGCTGTTGCATTCATTCCAGTTTATGTATTAGGCTATGATGGCCCAGCAGGCATATTATCTTGGATTGTTGCATTTTTATTAATAGTACCTGTAGCTTTAGTAGTCATAGAATTAGGAACTATGTGGCCGAGAGCAGGGGGAATAGCTTATTATCCTGCTAAAAGTAATGGACCTGTTGCAGGATCAATAAATGGATGGTCTGCATTTTTAGGTTATGCCTTGGTCACTCCCAGTTCTATAATTGCCTTTGTTGAATATCTAGCATATTATTTTCCATCATTGTATAAATCAGGTTTTCTAACAGCTTTAGGTATTGTAATAAGCGCGATAATTGCTTTAATAACTTATTTAATAAACAACAAACATGTTGGCCTAATAGGAAATATAAACAACTACTTAACAGTTTTGAAAATAGTTATGGTTATGATACCCGTTTTGGCTTTATTTGCTTTCTTTAATGCAAAGAACTTTTCTTCACCAACTTTAGGGGGTTTCATGCCTGTTAATTTGGGGGCTATAGGTTTCTTCACGGCAGTTACATCAACAATTTTGGCATATGCTGGTTTTAAGCAGCCAGTGAATTATTCAGAAGAAGTAAAAGATCCAGGTAAGTTTATACCAAAAGCTGTTATAGCATCTCTAATAATAACAATGATAATCTATTTAGTAGAAAGCATTGCATTTCTTGGAGTTGTTGATAAAATTATTACCAACCCATCTCAATGGTCTTCATTAATAACCTTGCCTTATCCTTATATAACTGCGTTAACATCTGTGAGCATTCCATCGAATTTACTTCTCATTTTTATATTTCTAATGATTGCGGGCACAATTATAGCTTCATATACAGATGCATTGATTTATTTTGGAGGAGCATCTAGAGTTGGCTATTCATTATCAATTTATGATAGATACTTCCCTAAAGTTTTTTCAAAGCTAAATAAAGAAGGTGTACCATATATATCAAACATATTAATATTCGTATTATCAATAATTTATTTGCTTCTTTTACCATCTTTTGCAACCATATTTACAGTTTTAATTGATGCATTCATTTTCTCTTATGCGCCGTTAGCTGTTAGCGTTGCAGTATTTAGAGCTAGGTATCCTAATGAAAGCAGACCATTTAAAATACCTGCATTCAAAATAATTTCTCCATTTGCATTTGTTGTAGGAGGTCTATTAATTTATTGGTCAGGCTGGAGTGCTGTATTTATTGCAGGAATATCAGTTCTCATAGGTTTGCTCTTCCTCATTTATTATCATAAAAATGAAGGGGTTAAAAAGAGGGATTTCATTGCTGGAGGATGGCTACCATTATACTTAATTTCAACCATGATAATATCATATTTTGGAAGCAGCAACTTAAATAAGATACCATTCCCATATGATGATATACTGTTTATTATAGTTTCACTAATTTTCTATTACTGGGGATATGAAGCTGGAAAGAAATANNGAATATTGATACTTTATTAATAATAGGCTATTCTCCTTTAATATTTTTAATCCTAAATAGTGTCAATTTGTATTAAATTACTTTTAAAATAAAATTCAGCATATATTGTATACACAACATATTTAGTATAATTATATTTAATATTTAATCTAACTAAAACCAACTAATTCGCAAAATAGATTTAGAAATGCAAAGCTTGACCTTTATGAAACATATCTAAAGCTCAAATTTAGTTTATATAACTTTATTGAAATAAAATATAGAAATTTTAAATATGCTTAAAGAAATCTTGTGAGAATAATATGATTTTCAAAATTTTGCTAATTTTTTAGCCCATCAATCTTAAAATAATTTTATATAAGGCGTATATCATGACTAAAATATATAATATATAGACAACACCAAAATATTTTTAGTTTTTACTTACCAATATAATTCTAATAATATAAAAAAGTATTACAAATATTGTAAGTAGCTGAAGTTCTTCGATCCAAAAATTATAAATTTTTCTATTTTTATATTTAACAATAGGGTTCAAGAATGTATGGAAGTTTTTTAACGCCAAGAAAAGACTTTAATTCTATTTTAAGTAATAATTATGAAGAATTCTTTAATATATTAAACGAAAAGATCAATAAAAAGTACGCAATTCATTGCATTTTAAATCCAGGGAAAAAAAGTAACCACATATTAAATAGCTTAATATATTCTATAAAAGGAGAATTAGGATACGCCATATGGGGCGATGGAACGGTTAACAAAGAAATAAACAATAATATTAATGACGATGGATTTTGGTCAGAATTTACACCTTTTCCCGCCTTGGTTCATAGATATTTTAGCAGCTATTTAAATAAAACAGATGGGAGAAAAGGAATACCAAATTTTGATAAATTACTAATAGGAAATTTTTATTATAAAGATAAAAATAAGATAGTTGCTGCAGGAGTTATTACCGATTTTAATGTTGATGCAACCAGAAATTTTATTGGATGGAAAGAAGATACTGATAAGAACCAATATTTCGTTATAAAATGGAGAATGAAGATATTTTTATTACATGAATCCGTTAGAAATATACTGAATGATTATTTAAATAATAAATATAGTAAAGAATTTTTTGATGAAAACGATTCTATAGAATTAGATGGATATAATATAAATGATGTGTTAGGAGAAATTAGATCAAATACATGCTATAAGCAGGATAACGAAAAAGATAATTCGATACTAAACAAGATTTTGTTAGAGAACAAGGAAGATATAAAGAAAACATTTGAATTTTACGAATCCATTAAAAAAGATAAGATTTCATTAATTATAGAACAAAATCAAAAAATACAGCAAAATATTCAAAAAATAAATTGTGTAAACAATAACCCCAACTCCGATTGGATAAATCATTTTTATATTGGAAAAGACATAGATATAAACATAATAAAAGCTGCAATGAAAAACGGTAACGTTTTATTTGTAGGTCCTCCTGGTAATGGAAAGACAAGCTTAGCTAAAAACCTAATATATGATTTAATAGACCCTCAATTTAAAAATGACTGCTTTACGATTTCTACAGCTAATTCGCTATGGTTTAGAAGGCATGTGATTGGAGGAGAAAGCATGGATAAGGGTAATATAGTATGGAGAAGTGGTTTATTCATAAAATCATATAATTACGCAGCAAAAATTAATAATGGGAATTATTTTGTTTTAATAGATGAGATAAACAGAGCAGATATTGATAAAGCATTTGGAGAATTTTTTACTATTTTCTCTAGTGAAAATCCTAATGATTGGGAAATACCTTCATCTTTAATAAATGAAATCAAGAGCTATGGCAATAATATAGATGAAGATGCAAAACAATTTTTAAACAGCTTTGATATTATGGGAAATGAACCATTAAGAAAAATAAGAATAATAGCAACAATGAATTTGGTTGACATGAGAAATCTGTTTTACGTAGGAGAAGCCATATTAAGGAGATTTTATGTCTTTTCATTTAATTATCCTGAAAATAGTGAAGATATAGAGATATTTAAAAAGGAAGAACCTATAAAAAATCTTAACGAAGATTATATAAAGTATATCGAAAACTACATAACTAAATTAAGACAAAAGGAAAAAGGTGAAGAAAAAAATAAAAGCAACATGCCTAACATATCTCCAGCAAGCGTTAAAAAGGCCTTAATTCTTTTTGTTGAAAATTTCAAAAATAATAATGAAAAATATCAAGAAAAAGATGTTGTTAGCTTATTTAGCAAGATCTTAAAAAGTTCATTAGGGACTGTTGATCTAATAAAACTAAAAAATTTTGATAATGAAACTGAGAATTATTTGAACAATATACAGAAAACATAATAATTTTATTGGTGATTATTTAAATGAATAAAAGACAAAGATCTTTATTGGATAAAGTTGGAAAATATTATTTACAGTATAAAGGAATAATAAATTTAACAAGATTATTAGAAATCTATGATAATAATGAACCGGTTAAGGTAAACGATGAAACACTTAAGTACATAAAACTCTACATAACTTACATTCTGATAAATGAAGCTCTAGAATTAGCGGAAGAGGCAAAAAAAGACAAACTTATTTATAGGGAATTTACTTCATCATATGATAATGAGGAAATAGGTGTTATAGACATTGATAGATCTTTATATGCAATGCCCTCTGGCTTAATGGCATACTATACATATAGAGAAGGTATCAACGCTCCTGAATATTCAATATTAGGATACCTTTTAAGAAGACTATTTGAAAGTTCTTCAGAAATATATACATTGTATGGCAGTGAAATAATCAAAGAAGAAAAGAAGATAATTTTAAAGGAATTCAAATTTTTAAAAAAGTTAGAAGAAAACTTGAAAAAGCTTGATGACATTAAAGAAGAATTCCCAGAAGGTTTTTATAGGATGCCATTAAGTACTGATCCTTCATGGTTAAAGAAGGCATTTGATTTATATGATGAAATAAATTTAATAAAAACAAATTTGGAAATAGGAATAAAAACAAAGAAAAGAATAACAACCAAGAAAAGCCTTACGTTTATATTTTGGAAACTATATGAACTATATTCGTTTTATTTAATAGCGCAATATTTTAATGAGCAAGGATATTCTATAAGGCGTTGTGAAGATAACGAAGATTATTACATAGCGGATAATGGGGTTAAAAAAATTAAATTAATATTTAATAAAAGCTTAAACAGATCGATTTTGAATAAAGTCAATTCAATAAACGATCTAAATAAATTCAAAGGCAAACCTGATATATCATTAATAAAACAAAATAACTATGAAAACTCAATTATATTTGAATGTAAGTTTTCTTCTAATCCAAGCTACATAACATTAGGCAGATATAAAATCATGGCATATGCCTATGAATACGATCCTTTAACAGCTGTCTTAATATATCCAGGATTAAATGACAACAACTTAAATATATACGATCCTGAGGATAGTTCAACAATAGAATTAGACAAAGAGCTTAAAAAGAAGAAATTTGTAGATTTCGTATTTAGAGATAAGACGTTATATATAGCTATAATAGATCCACTATTAGACGATGATAAAAATATAGAAATTTTGAAAAATATACTAGTTGGCTTTTAAAAAGATTCCTACGATAATTGTATTTAAACTATAAAAGATTATTTAAAAATTTAAATTAAGCTACGAATATTTTCTTTTTAATTAAAATCTATAATTATTTT
>DAXV01000068.1:0-437 GCA_002506595.1 Acidilobaceae archaeon UBA158 | reverse complement strand
ATACCATAATTCATTTCAATTTTCAGGCCTTCAATTAAATCTTTCCCTAGACCTTCATATAGTGAAAGTCGATCATTTCTTAGAGTTTCTTGGGGATAATTGATTATAGTTTCTGCAATTTCTAAAGCTTTATCTAAAACTTCTTCATCATTAACCAAATAATTTATTAATCCTATTTCATATGCTTCCTTAGCATCAATTAACTTACCAGTTAAGATCAAGTCCAATGCCCTCCCTAAGCCAACAATCCTAGGTAATCTTTGGGTCCCTCCATCTATTAATGGGACCCCAAACCTCCTCTCCAAAAACCCGAACTTCGAATTTTTACCAGCAACTCTAATATCAGCCCACAAGGCTATTTCAAGACCTCCTGCAACGCAATAACCGTTTATTGCAGCAATAACTGGTTTTCTTAATATAAGTCTGGTAAAGCCTAG
>DAXV01000023.1:2343-3212 GCA_002506595.1 Acidilobaceae archaeon UBA158 | reverse complement strand
GTTACTTCGTTCCTATTTGAAACTAATTTTTTTAATCCTACCAACTCATATTTTTCATATAATATTTCAAGTGTATCTCTGATCAGTTTTTCATTATTTCTTTTATCCCTATAAATTAACTTTATGGTCATTATTCCATAAGCGCCTCTGTCTAATAAATTTGATAAATTTACTAGTATTTTTGCAACTTCTCTTGGATCCTGATTCATATCACAAGCAACTAAATTAAAAGGTTTATATTTATCTAATTCCTCAAAAGAATCTTCTATCTTCTTTTTTATATGTATAATATTTTCTCTCTTTACTTTTAATTCAGCAGGATCAACTGCTATAACTAATCTTGTTTTATAGCTAAAATAGTTACTCCAGCCCCCAGGAGCAGCTCCTATATCTAAAACTTTCCATTGAGAATTTAAAGGAATTTTAAATCTTTCAATAGCTTCAGCTATCTTATAAAATGCTCTATTTATTGTATTATATGAATTTCTTCTAAAGAAATATTCTCTAGGAAATATTCCATAATAATATTTATCCAACTTTACTACAAATAATACATTTTTAAACTTAGTAGGTGATAGTTCTATTCCTTTTTTGCTTAATTCTTCCAAGATCTTAGTTTCTAATCCTTTTGGAAAAGCAATTACTCTTACTTCGTTAACTGATAGATTTAAAATATCATTTAAACTTTCACTAGTTTGATTTGTAACAAAATATCTATTAACAAAAACAGATAGGTAATTAGAATATAGATTTTTTATAAAATTAAAACAATTATTTGAGTTTTCAAATTCGTATTTTATCATCACAAGTTGCTTTTTAATTTTATAAATTTCTTTAGGTTTATAATTAAATATATCTTCAATAGCTTC
>DAXV01000023.1:0-2306 GCA_002506595.1 Acidilobaceae archaeon UBA158 | reverse complement strand
GTAATGTGATAGTGTATAACATTAAAATAAGTGAATCATGAAATATTAATAGTTATGAAGATCTTAGAGAGTCAAACTCGTGCAGAATTACTTGACTTTGTCCTATTTTATTTAAGTTTATTTTTCATTTCCTCTATAATTTTTAATACTTTGTCATTTTTGTGTTCATTCTTAGAAGAAAATATAATTATTTAAGATTATGAAGATGCAATTTAATCAAAGAGTAAAAAATACGTATTATCTCTTTACAAAAAATACTCATTAAAATATAGTAAAATATAGTAATTCTAGTCTACGATAATTCCATTCCCTTAAGAATCAGTATTATCATTAAAATCCGATAATAACTCAATATTTCATATATCTCTCATAGTTTTTCTTCTTTTAAGATATCCTAACTTTGACTTTATTATTGATGATAAGAATACAGAAATTTAAGGAGTTAAATTTCTCTTAATCCTATAACAGCTTAAACTAAACTAAAAAATATTCTTTTGATAAGCTTTATGATTAAAGAAATTGATCACTTAATTATTAAGGATAATAAAAAGATATCCTCCATTATAGTATCTAGAAAACGTATTGAATTATAATTAAATCTAAAAAATAGGATACTCTAAAGGATACTATGTTCATCTTATTCCTAATATATTTACTGCAGTTCCTCCAGATCATCTAATTATTCTTCCTTTACTATTTATCTCTTTAAATTTTATTATCGAGCTTACTAACTAATAAGTATAGTGTAGTTAGTATAGATCCTATAGACAGTATATAAAGTATTGATGCTAATATCCAATCAGGTATGATCTTATACTCAATTATAACAGGTAATGAAAGGTTGAAGAATAATGCAGCTAATATTATACTTTCAATTGGATAATACATAAAACTTTTTAGCAAATTTTTATCAAATTCCTCACTTACCAAATCTATTAACATCAATATTACCAATAATCCCAATATTGAGCTCTCGGTATTTTGCCATAGCTGTAAAGCCTGCGCTGTTATTATATAGTTTAGAGCTTGTGCTATTTGTATTGCTACATTTAACGCACTGGCCATCATTGGAGCCACTACCTCTGTGTAAATGGATGCTCTGATCAAAAAAACTATTATCAATTTTATTACTAAATCCAATTGCTTGTCAAATAATCTCAAAACCATGATATCCCTATTAGTAAAAGTCAATTATAAACTTTTTTTTAATCCTGAGGGGGAGATGTGATCAATAAAATTTAATTCTTAGTTTTGATTTTCTTCCACTTTCTTTCTTTTGAGCTGACCTTGTCTGTATTTAGTTCTTACTTCCTTAGGTTTTGATAATTTTATCTTTTTAATGATTTTTTAATTTATTTTTCCGAAGATTTATTAGCCACCTTTTCTATTTTAATATTATTGATCTTTAACTTTACATTAAAGACATTATTTAATTGAATATCGGGATAACTTACATTAGTATTCTTTTTTATATTTTTTAACGACTCTTTTAATCAAATAAAATTTAATATTAGAGTTCTTAACATATTTTAACGGTGGATGTTTAAATTTTGAGTAAACAGAATTTATAATTCTATTCTCCAATCTAGATATCTCCTCTTTTGAATAAAACTTCTCAAGTTCCTCTATAAATTTAGTATTATGTTGTAAAGAACCTATTTGTAATGTGTTAATTCATGTACTAATATGTCTTTCAGAGTTTTGTCACCAGATTTTGAATAATTTTTTATTTAATGTTATAATACCTGTTTTTAGAGATATAGAAGCTATCTTACGTTTCATAGGATATAATATTAATAATTAAGTCTAATAACTCTATTCATATCATTAATAAGCATTCTATCAACTGCTACATCATTAGACTCATCTGTTCCAGATGTATACATAGCCATTACACCAATTTTCATTTCAAATTCTTCACGATTAAATGTATTATTCCTAAATTGTTTCTTAAGCATATAGATATCTATAGAGACATCTATACCCTAATTTAAAATTTTTTAATCTTTGTTTTATGTCCTTAAATAGTTCTTCGAATTCTTCTACTTTCCTTTCTATATTAACAAATAAATCTTCTTGAAAATCTTTATGAATATTATTATCAGCAAGAAGGTTATATAATTCGAGAGTTTCTGATAGATGTTCTAGCAAACCTATAGAATCTATAATAAAACTAAATCTTTTGTCTTTTTCTTTCATCGGTCTATTAGCTCTAGAATGGTAGACTGTATATATTAGAAAATGCATGAGAGTCTAGATGATATTAAATACTTATATTCATATGGTGTCGGATAATCTTGGTTATA
>DAXV01000027.1 GCA_002506595.1 Acidilobaceae archaeon UBA158 | reverse complement strand
TTGGGATTTTAGAAGGTCTATAGTGAAGTTTTCAATGGATGATTCTCTTAGGTTAGGCATTGTTATAATTCTTTGAATTTAAAATACTTTAAACGTCTTAAATCAAATGCAGTTAAGGTACCTTCTAAAACATCTGATGCATGTTTATTAATTACAGGGGCCTCAATTGAACCAGCTTCAAAACTAAATTTATTTCCATTTTTTTTGTCTATATTAACAAAAATAATTTGTTCAGCATCTCCTACAATTGCTAAATTGGGATTGTGAGTTACCATGATAATTTGCCTTCTTTTTTTGGCTAGTTTTATAAAATTTGTCAAAACCTTATAAACGCTTTCATTGTCTAAATTTTCTTCTGGTTGATCTACAATTAAAGGTATATCGTCCTTATCTAACATTAAGTAAAACACAATTAACAATGCACCTTTTTCACCAGGAGATAATTGTGAAATACTTTTTGTCCCCAGCTTGAGTTCATAAATAGGTTCAATATATTCTAGAGAAAAAAGATATTTATAAAATTCTTTTAATTCTTTAATTTGTTCAAAAGGATATCTCATTTTTTCCTCCTCAGCTTTTTCCTTAAAGGCTTCTCTATGGTCAAGTTCCAAAAGATTTATAATATCCTCCAATAATTTTTGGACGTCTTCTTTAGAATTAATATTAACATCATTTAATATTTTTTTCAATATGCCCTCCCCTTCCTCTTTTCCGTAAAAACTCCCTTTGAATTTTTGGTTTATATATGAGAGAAATTTAGTTATAAATTCCTTCTTTATATGCAATACAGATTCTATAGTTATCTCATATTCTCCAAGAATATCTCTATGACTTGATGTTTTTTCATCAACTGCTTTTTTGAATTGTCTGTATATTTTTACAAATTCATTCTTTCCTTCATAGATTTCTAATGCTTTCTTTAGTCGCTGTTCCCTTAAAGATGCTAATTCTTTATTTAACCCAGACTCAACAAATTCAAGTTGTTTTTCCAACCATTTTATAGTATCTACCTTACTTTCATCTCCCGTTATTTCTTTTTCAGTTTTTTCCCACTTTTTTAAATTTTCTAAATATTCCTGATACTTCCTTTCTCGTTCGGATAGTTTTTCTTTTACTTCTTTTATTTTTAAGTAATTTTTTTCTTTTTTTATATATAAATTTTCTTCGCTTAGAATTTTTGTCTCTCCTCCTTTTTTTTCTATTTCCTCGGGTGTCAATAACAATTTCTGTATTTCCTTTATTTGACTATTTCTCTCATTGATTTTTTGTACAAGTTCCTGAGTATTAATTTCAAAGCTAATTATCGTATCAATATTTAAACCAAATTTTTCAACCTTATGTTTACTATCGTTTTTGAATTTTTCAATTCTGTATTTTTCTACTTCCAAATTTTTAAGTAACTGTCTAAGTTCTTCCAGTTCCAATGTTAGTTTATTAAGAGTTTCTCTTTTTTCATTTATTTCTTTTTCTAATTTTTCGATCTCTTTGTTATGCTTTTCCAATTCTTTAACAAGTTTTTGCTGGTCTTCATATGAGCTTTCGTCTTCTTTAGGATGTTTTATTTCTTTAGGTTTATTCTTTCGATGTTCTTCTAATTCTTTTTTCTTTAATTTTAATTTTTCTTCCAACTCTTTTCTATATGAAGGATGTTGTTTCTTTTCTAATTTAATTATTTCCTCATTTAGTTTATCAATATCTTCTAAAATAAATTTAATCTTGTTTTCTATAGCTTCCTGTTTAATTTTAATCAATTCCTGGAAAGAACTTGCCTTTAATCTTTGGTCTTCAGGCAAATAACTAAACACTATATTTTCCAACGTCTTGGGAAATTCTCTAGTTTCTATTTCATTAGTTAATTTTTCAAAAAAACTCTGAGGTAAATACCTCACCCTTTCAGGAGCATTATTATCGGGTTTATCGGATAAGCTTTTTTCTATAACACTTCCATCCTCCCACTCTAAAGAGGCAATAAAATTTTGAGCTAAACCACTTTTTAAGAATCTGTCCTCTTTGAGAAAAGAAAAATCTTTATATTGGTAAGAATTTCCGCATAAACCTAAAATATCTACTATAGCACTTTTTCCACTACCTTTATTTCCAATTATTGCTACAAGTCCTGGACTAAAAGGAATCTCATTATCTTTAAACCAAATTCCTTGAGTTTCATCATATTCTGAAACTTGATTAATTTTTAAACTTCTAATAAATTTAGTTCTATATTCTCTAGCTCTTTGTAATAAATCTGGTTCCTCACCAATAAATACCCTCTCCTCTGGCTCATAAATAATTTGTTTTAGTCCTTCAAAAGTTGGGTCTGCTTTAATCCATGTATAACATTTTCCTACTCTATCTTTATGATTATTCTCCATATTATTATGAGCATCACTACAATCTAAAAGTAAATCATTGACACCTTGTTCTTTTAGTTTATTTTTAGCCTTCATGAAAGCATCGACACTTTCAGATGATGTAAAAACAAAATTGACTTTATTAATTATATCTTTTTTTTCAGCAATACTCTGGTCATTCCAAGATAAGCTCTCCCATTCTGTTTTACCTATAGCAGTTAAAAATCTATCTTTTAAATATGAATTTGAATTTAATATTTGAAATATATCTTCCTCATTTAAATTCAAATTATTAAATCCTTCTTCAAGATCTTCTCCATATTGATCTAATTTATCTTCTGGAATACTTTTTTTAATTTCTCTCCCTAAATCTTTTAAACTATCTTTTGTAATAGTCCCATTCCATATTCCTTTATTTAATCCAGGAGACAACTTGTATTTTGCAGTTAAAGCATTTAAAAATTGTGATTGAATTATATCTGGTGAAAGCTCATCAGAAAAAATAACATGAAAATTAACTCGTTTTAGTTCCTTATGCCCTGCAAATTTTGCAATTCGAAATTCTAAAACGGGTAATATAAGATCGATATTTTGTAACCTTCCGTTTTTTTTATATTCTAAAACTTTTTTATAACCATCAATAAACAAATAGTCATTTATCCCAATAACTTTAAATTCTTTTGGCAATTTTTCTAAATCATTAATAAACTTCTCCCATTTTTCATATTCATTTGTCCCACTATAATGATTTATAATCGAGCATGGGGTATGAACATGTAAATCCCATTTTCTCCATTCAGAACCTCTTGGATAATTTCTCATATTTTATTCCTCTATATTTTTTTACTCTAATTTCTCCACTCATAAGTTTTGG
>DAXV01000076.1:11381-12678 GCA_002506595.1 Acidilobaceae archaeon UBA158 | reverse complement strand
CCTCTAATTTATGATATTGCAGAAAAAATTGGCATAAGTAATATTTAATAACCTATGCTTTAAAATTTGTTTATTTTTAAAATAATTATATTATTTAATTTAATACTATAGTTTATTTTAATGCATCTAATATATATCAAATATGAACATTATATATCCACATAATAATTCTTACCATACAAATAAAAAACTCTTATTTCAGTCAAAGCGGAAATCAGCTTAAAATGAAACAGCTTAATTTAAATTCTCTAGCCTTAACAATTTAATTTAGGTGAAATGCTTGGGCAAAGTAAGGACCTTAATGATAAAGCGTTTGGCAAGAGAACTATTAAAAGATCATCCGGATCTGTTTACAGAAGACTTTAATATGAATAAACAGGTAGTTGGAAAGATTACAAATTATAAATCTAAAAGGCTTAGAAATCAAGTTGCAGGCTATGTAACAAGTTTAGTTAAGTTGAGCAAGAAAAAGCAGAAGATTATAGAGGAAAATATTGGTGCCCAGCAGCAATAAGCTGGGAGATATACTTTGAATATTAAAATAAAACTTCTCGCTGCTTTAAAGTATAGGGCTAATGGTAACGAAGTTATCGATATTGATGCAAATTCTTGGAAGGATGCCCTAAAAAAACTAGTTAATAATTATCCTGAATTATCTATAGCAATTGAACCAGATGGAACCCCTAAAGCTGGATTTATGGTTTTCGTTGATGGAGTTGATTATAGAATTAAAGACGAAAACGAGACAGCAAAAGAAATTTATTTATTGCCAGTAAATCATGGCGGAATAGAGGTTTTGTTATTATTATGGGATGATATTGAAAAAGCAGTAGATATAATAGCTGATAAAATAATAAAATCAAATTATAAACCTGATGTAATAATTTCTATTTTAAGAGGTGGAGTAATTCCTGGAAGATTATTAGCAGATAGATTAGAAATTGATGATATTGGATCCATGGAAATAAAGCTATATATTGCAGCAGGCCAAAAAGGGGAAAGGCCATATATGAGACAACCAGTTACTTTGCCAATAAAGGATAAAAGGGTGTTGCTTGTAGATGATGTTAGCGACTCTGGGTTAACTTTAGAATTTGCATTACAAGCAATTTCATTATATATGCCTTTAGAAATTAAAACCACAACGCTTTATGTTAAGCCATGGACTAGGTTAGTCCCCGATTTCTATGCTGAAGAAGTAGATAAATGGGTTGTATTCCCATGGGAGAAAAAAGAATTTGAGAAAGAAGCTAAATCTATGCATGACTTAATTATAAAAAGTTCTAAATAATAAAAA
>DAXV01000076.1:7652-11330 GCA_002506595.1 Acidilobaceae archaeon UBA158 | reverse complement strand
GAAATGTGTGGTTCATTAATAAGAGGCAAACCATTTAAAGCATTAGTTGACGGAGCTGAAATGATTTTATGTGCAACCTGTTATAATAAATTAATGAAGAGCGGAAGAGCTCTTCCTGCACCAGAAAGGAAAATCGAAACGAAAAAAGTGGAAAAAATTAAGAAAACAAGTAAGCCTATAGATCAGCTTGAAATTATTGAGGGTTTTGGAGAAGAAATAAGAAAAGGAAGAGAGGCTAAGGGATGGACGCAAGCAGTTCTTGCACAAAAGTTAAGAATTAGTGAAGCAATGCTTAAAAAAATTGAAAGCGAAAAAGTAAAGCCTTCTTTAGATTTGGCAAAGAAAATTGAGCAAATATTGAAAATCAAGATACTTCAACCTGTTGAATTTGATGAAGAAGGAGAAGGAAAAGGATCATCATTTGATAATGTAACTTTTGGAGACGTTGTATTTGTAAGAAGGGATGAAGATTAATTGTATGCAAATAAATCAAAAAATGCTTTTTTAATTTTATCAAGCAAATTTTATAATCATTATGAAGAAGCACTTATTCTTGCTAGTACAGCGGGTTATGAAATAGTTGGTACAAAGAGATTTAGAGGAGGTAAAAGAATAACAGATGGATTAATAGAAATTGTTAAAAACAATAAGAAAGAATTGAATTTTGATACGGTAATTTATTATGGAGATATAGAACCTTCTTCTGTTTTTAAGCTTGAAAAGGAAACAAAAATAAGAGTAATAGATAGGGTACAATTAATTTTAGAGATATTTGCTTTACATGCAGGAAGTAAGGAAGCTTTATTGCAAATAGAAATGGCTAGAATTAAACACGAATTACCTATAATTAGGGAATATATAAGAAGAACTAAACTAGGAGAACTTGCAGGTTTCTTAGGCCCAGGTAGATATGGAATTGATACATATAAAAAACAGCTTACTTCACGTCTCTCAAAAATCAAGAGAGACCTTGAAGATTTGAGAAAAACTGAACAAGAAAGGTTAAAGAGAAGAAAAGAGCTCGGCATGATAAACATACCAATAGTTGGCTATGCTTCTGCAGGAAAAACTTCTTTGTTTAATTTAATCACGGGAGAATCAAAACCCATTGGACCTGAATATTTTACCACATTGTTTCCAAAGCACAAAACTGTTAATTATAATGGTTTAAAGTTGGCTTTTGTAGACACTGTAGGATTTATAAGAGATGTTCCACCAGAAGTGATTGAAGCATTTTATTCAACATTAGAAGAAGTTGCTATATCAGATATAATAGTTTTTGTTATAGATATAACAGAAAATGAAAATGATATAAAAGAAAAGATACTAGCAGGAACCGATATTTTAAAGAAATTAAATGCTATAAATAAGCCAATAATTTTTGCATTAAACAAAATTGATGAAATTGATAAAAACAGAATCTATGATAAAATAGAATTTGTTAAGAAAACTTTTCCAAACGATAAGATAATTCCAATTTCTGCTAAGAAAAATATTGGGATCGATAAACTATTGAGCGAAATAAGTAATATAAGTAATAAATCGAGCTTTATGTTTAACATATATTAACTAACTATTTATAAATAAATTAGGAAATAAAATGAAAGGTTTGGAAGATTTATCAAAAATCTATAAAAAGATTTATGTATTAAGGCTTGGCCATAGGCCTGAAAGGGATAAAAGAATAACAACCCATGTAGCATTAGTTTCTAGGGCGTTTGGAGCTAATGGATTTGTTCTAGAAGGTATATGTGATGACAAGGTAAGGGATTCCTTATTAAAAGCATCTAAAAGCTGGGGAGGAAAAATAGATTATATATGTAATGTTAACGGAAGGGAATATGTAAAAAAATGGAGGGAGGAAGGAGGAGAAGTTATTAATTTAACAATGTATGGCTTGAATGTTGAAGACGTTATAGATAAGATTATTATAACTCCAAAGAAAAAACTCATAGTAGTTGGAGCAGAAAAGGTTGAGAGATTTTATTATGATAATTCTGATTATAATATAGCAATAGGATGGCAACCTCATAGCGAAGTTGCTGCATTAGCAATTTTTTTAGATAGATTATTTAAAGGCAGAGAACTATTATATAATTATAGGGACGCACCCTATAAGATAATACCATCTGAAAGAGGGAAGAAGGTTGAAAGAAGATAGTAAAGAAGATCAGGCAAATTATATAAACCAATTAAGGGAATTCGTAAGATTACTCGCTTTAAAGGCAGAAACTGATGATAAAATGTCTTCAGAAGTTCTTGATATTTTGCTTAAAACAGATCCAGAAAGAGGAATTAGCGATGAAGAAATCGAAGGTATAACAGGATATAGGCAAAGTGATGTAAGGAAGGTTTTAAGACTATTATATGATGCAAGGTTAGCAACATATAGAAGGGGTAAACATCCTGAAACAGGGGCAACTAGATATTATTGGTATATAGACATGAGAGGTGTTGGCTTAGCAATAATAAGAAGGAAAAAGGCTGTTTTGGAGAAACTTAAATCAAGGTTAACATATGAAAGTAATAACGAGTTTTATAAATGCCCCAAAGACAACACAAGATATACATTTGACGATGCGTTTGAATACGATTTCATTTGTCCGAAATGCGGAAGCATGCTTGAATTAGATACAAACGCTCAATATATTGATATATTAAAGAAGAGGATCTCATTACTAGAGGAGGAAATAAAAGAGGATGAAACCAAAGTTTTCGGTTCTTGATATTTTCTCAGGAGGTGGAGGCTTTTCAAGGGGGTTTAAAGAGGCCGGTTTTAATATATTAGCATCGATAGAAAATGATCCCCCTGTTGCAAAAACATATAAGGCAAATTTTCCTGAAACAGAGCTTATAGCAGATGATGCAAAGGAAATTGATTATAATGTATTAAAATCATTTGGATATCAAAGGAACGATTTCGATGTAATAATTGCTTCCCCTCCTTGTGAACCATTTACGCCTACTAACAAAAAAAGAAAGGAGGTTCCTATAGATAGACTTTATTGTGATCCAATTGGGCAGCTATATTTACATGCTATTAGATTAATAAATGAGATGAAACCAAGGTTTTTTGTAATAGAAAATGTAGCAGGTATATTACATGAAGATATTAAATCCTCAATAATTAATGAACTTAAAAAATCAGGTTATAACGAAGTTTATTTTAATGTATTATATGCAGAATATCATGGAGTTCCTAGTATAAGGACTCGTGTTTTTGTTTCTAATATTAACCTTGATTTAAAAAAGCAAAAAATGATAAGCGTTGAAGAAGCATTAAAGGATTTACCAAGCCCTGGAAATTATTATCCACCTAATCATGAAGAGCCTCAACCTTTAACAAAGAAATTAAGAAAAAGGGTTTCTAGCGCTAAATGGGGCAGAGCAATGATAGAATTTGAAGGAGCTGAAAATAAAAGGTTTAGAAATTTCATAAGATTAAATCCATATAGGCCAGCCCCTACAGTTATGGGATCCTCTAGATTTATTCATCCATTTGAAGATAGGCTCTTAACTGTTAGAGAACAAGCGAGATTGATGGGTTTCCCAGATTATCATGTTTTCCTTGGAGGTAGGGATTCTCAATATAACATGGTAGGAGAAGCAGTACCTCCTCCATTGGCTAAAGAAATAGCAAATTATATTATTAATTATTTAAAGGAATGAATTGTTAAC
>DAXV01000076.1:3892-7625 GCA_002506595.1 Acidilobaceae archaeon UBA158 | reverse complement strand
GGGTTAACAATGATAAAGCTTTTATACTTTTTAAGAAATTTAATTATTAGCAATGATGAGTGGCGACGTTGCTGAAATTGATGATAAGGACACTCTGAGTTATAAACAAAAAATTTAAACTTTATCAACACTTAGCTCACCAGGTTAAATAGTAGCAATTTCAATAAAATTACAGGTGGTAATTAAATTGTCATTAAGTGATACAAATAAGAAAACAAATCAAGAAGTTGATGAAGAAGACATTTCCTATTTAAAAGAAAGGATAAGATACCTAACACAAATGAAAATCTCATTAGAAAGGGATTTAGAATACTACCGGCAGGAAATGAGTAAACTATTAGAACCTCCTTATATTGAGGCAATGCTTTTAGAAGTTTTAAATGATGGAAGGGCTATTGTAAAAAGTTCAACAGGCCCAAATTTAGTTGTTAAAATAAGCAATAACATAGATACATCAAAATTAAGACCTGGAATATCTGTTGCTTTAAACAATAAAGGCTCAACAATTGTAGAAGTTTTACCAAACATCTATGATCCGTTTGTAGAAGCTATGGAAATAGAAGAAAATCCTGGTTTTACATTTAAAGATGTTGGAGGCCTTCAAAATCAAATAAGAGAAATATATGAGGTTGTAGGATTACCAATAGTTAAACCTGAATTATTTAAATCTCTTGGAATTGATCCTCCAAAAGGTGTATTATTATATGGTCCTCCTGGAACAGGGAAAACTCTACTTGCAAGATCCTTAGCTGGTGAAGTAAAAGCAACATTTATTAGAGTTGTTGCAAGTCAATTTGTTAATAAATTTATTGGGGAAGGAGCAAGGATTGTTAGAGAAGTCTTTAAATTAGCAAGGGAAAAGAGGCCTACAATAATTTTCATAGATGAATTAGATGCAATAGGTTCAAGAAGGATTGAGATGGGAACAAGTGGGGATAGAGAAGTACAAAGAACTATGCTCCAATTATTAGCTGAAATTGATGGTTTTGATCCATTAGATAGTGTTAAGATAATAGCTGCAACAAACAGGATCGATTTATTAGATCCAGCTTTATTAAGGCCAGGTAGATTTGATAGAATTATTGAAGTTCCCTTGCCTGATAAGGGCGCTAGATTAGAAATACTTAAGATACATACGAAAAATATGAGATTAAAGGATGTTAATTTAGAATATATCGCACAAATTACTGAAGGCCTTTCAGGGGCCGAGCTAAAGGCAATTACTACAGAAGCAGGATTTTTTGCTATAAGAGAAAAAGCTGATTATGTATATCAAGATCATTTCATAAAGGCTGTTGATAAAGTTAAGAAGAGATTAGAAGAGAAGAAGCAAATTTTAGGAATCCATATCTAATTTTTCATACATCTCTACTACTANNAAAAATTATCAAGACCCTTTTTCAGTCCGTTTTCTAATCTGTATTATTATTAAAAACAATAATACAAATACCATTATACAAACAGTAATATTAATAATATTTTTTAAAAGTTTCAACAAATTGTTTTCGAAACTATAATATCACAGAAGAAGTAGTAATAGTAATATTAACAATTTCTTAACATATCTTTAAGATTTCTAGTTAAACCTACCCTAATTCCAAGCCTAGGATCCGTATAAATATAAAGAATACCTTTACTCTGTAAATTTCTTAACCTCTTTAATAACCAACCATAATCGGCGTTTAATCTTTCCATCATTTGATCTAAATAAACATAAGTAACCCCATATTTAGCATAATGTGTTAGTAAAAATGAAGTGATTTCCATCTCTTCTTCATCTATACTATCTTTAAGCTGCTGTAAAACACATGCAACTTGAGAAACCCTATTTTGTCTTTTATTGTCTGCTGAATTAGTTCTATTTGCAATAAACGACAAAGATTCCTTAGTTTTACCTCTCCCGCTCATATCATCTTTGTCTTTTATTGTCTGCTTAACTAATTCACCAGCCACCTTTTGGGCCAAAGCAACAAACTCATTAAACTTTTCATTAGAAGCCTTTGAAATTAATTCTCTAGCAAAGTCTTCCCCTTTAGGGGTTAGATACCATAATCCCATATCATATTCAACAAAACCTCTTTCCTTCCAATATGACAAATAACTAGAGATATATTTTGTTTCTTTGTTTAAATATTGAGAGATTTCACTTGATCTCATAGGCCTTGAAGCTAATAAAATGAGAATAGCATCAACTAGCTTACTTCTTGGCCCTCCAATTTCGTTATTCTTAATTCTGTTTAATAGTTTGTCTATGTTATCAGGATCACTCATTTTTACCCCCTTTTTGTATTTTATTGTAAGAAATTTACAGAATCATTCTAAGTATTACTACCTTTTTTAATGTTATTTTAATAANNCTCATAAGATCTATATAAAAAGAATATAAACTTTGCAAGCAATATTTTGGTGTTATAATGTTAACCCCCCGGTTAACAATGTAAGAAAAATTCTTAGAGCAATTAATGAGTTCATTTTGCAAGTTATCTGGCAAACCGGGGAAGCCTAGATTTTTTCCATCTATAAAACCTACAACTGCTATATTACAATCGTTTGATATTATTTGATCCCTTATTTTATATATAGATGTTAAATCCTTTGGGGGGTTCATTTCCAGAACTAAAATTAAACAATCTTCTAAACCTTCTATATTTAATTTAGACTCAAAAATATTTAATTTAGACTCAAAAAATTTTAAAATATTTTCTCCATTTTTTGTTAATTTGTTATGCCTTCCTAGTTGCATAATCAAATTATTATCTTTAAGTCTTTTTAGCATGGTTTTTACAGAAGCTTCTCCTAGATTTAAATATTTTGAAAGAAATGGCCTTCCTACTTCTTTATTTTTCAAAAACTTTAGAGTTTCAATAACATGATAAGCATTAAATCCAGGAGTACCTCCTTTTTTAGGTGTGATTATGTTTATTATTTGATTTATTACTTCGCATTCCTCCTGTTGGCAATACATGCCAAGCTCCTTCATCTACCTCAACCCCTTGGTCTATCATAAATACTGCAATATCGTTTGGGGTTATCTCACTATTATTTAGTACTGCCTTCCTTAAATTTTCCCACGAACTTTTTATTTTTATTCCAAAGTCATCATAAAGCCACTCTACAGCTTCATCTATATTTATTTTGTTTTTCATTTGATTTAACAATGCTTCTTTTACTGCTTTTTCATAAATTTTTTGCTTTATTGCAACCATTATTATCCCCGCTATTTTTTAAAAAATAAAAGTTAAAAAGCAGTATCTTAATTTTATTTAATTATAATATTAATTAAAATAAAATTTTATAATTATTAATGTTCATGTTAAAATTTTGCTATTATAAAATAGAAAAACAATATTATTTATAGGTTTTGCCTGAAACTAAAGAGAGCTTGGTGATAAATGTGTCTGATGGTAAAGAAGTTGAGGAAACTGAAGAAGATAAAGTAATATCAGATAACCTCTCAGTTATATATGAGGACACGGATTTAGTTGTTTATACAGCTCCGAATGAAGAGGAGCTAAAGGATATTTTATTAGACTTGTTAAGAAAGAATGGAAAGATGAGTATTAAAGATTTCCATAGGTATTTATCGGGATTAGCAAGTGAAGATAAGATAAGATATGCATTAAATGAATTACTTAAGGATGAGGCAGTAATTATTGATCGTCAAGGTTATTTCTATTCGATGGAATTGTTAAATAATGGAGAATATTCTCCAGAAGAAGTAGAGGAATTAATG
>DAXV01000076.1:567-3845 GCA_002506595.1 Acidilobaceae archaeon UBA158 | reverse complement strand
AAAAAAAGGGGAGGGCCTTGTCACTTGACGAGTTAGCAGCTATTGAAATGGAACTAATAAAATACATTGAAGGCCTGGACAGATCTGAAAGAAAACTATTAGAAGTTACTAGGAACCCTAACAATGATAGTTTAATAATGATTAGACAGTGGAAGGCTATTTTACAAGGTTTTGTCGGCGAAATTCAAAAAATAATTTATGATAACAAAAATGGGCATGATTTAGTCAAAGAAGTAGAAGCATGTATGTTATCTGATAAAGCAAAAACAATTATGAGAAACTCAAGTTTAAATGACCCCATTTATACAAATGTAAGGCCCTTAATCTCAGCTATCTCAGCTATATCATCTATTATATGTGAAAAAAAGACAATGACAGTTTCTAAGGCAAAAGTTTAAATACTCTTTTAATAAATTAGATTTTTAATAAAAGATTAATAAACAGTTATTTATAATGAGGTTATAATAAGGGGTATTATTAAATTTTAACTTAATATAAAATAATTTTAACTTCCGCTTCACTCTTTAGTTGTATTCATAATCAAAAATAAAGCGTGAATAGAACTCAAAAATAGAGGGAGCAAAGATGTCAAACTTGGAAGAGAAGTTACTGATAGATAAAAAACAGCTCGCACAGGTATTAAAAGAGCTAAAGGAGTGGAGTGCTCCAGCAACAGTTTTGCTCAGCCTTTATGTTCCTCCTGGTAGACCAATAGGGGATGTATTGCAGCTATTAAGAGATGAATTATCAATAAGCGATAACATTAAGCTTAAGCGAACGAGACAAGCCGTTAAAAGGGCTGTATCTGCAGCAATGGATAGAGTATCTATGCTTCAAAAGATACCACAAAACGGATTGGTAGCCTTTTGTGGGGAAAATATGGATACTGGAGAATTTATATGTGATATGTTTAGCCCTCCCGAAAAGGTGCCCGTATTTTATTATAGAACTGATAAGAAGTTTGTTTTAGAAATTTTAGAAGAAATGATACAAAGCGAAGATGTTGTTGGTATTGTAATAGTTGAAAGGGATCAAGCGACAATTGGAATACTTAAGGGAAGTAGGCTTGAGGTTTTGGATGAAGTAGAAGATTACATACCTGGAAAGCATATGATGGGAGGGCAGAGTCAGCGAAGAATTGATAGAATTATAGAGCAAATGGTAGATGAATTTTTAAAAAGATTGGCAGAAAGGGTAAACAACTATTTCTTGCCATATTTAGAGATGGGAAAACTTAAAGCTATTATAGTTGCAGGTCCTGGTTATGCGAAGGAAGACTTCGTAAAATCAGGTAACTTAGATTATAGATTACAACAATTAGTTAATAAGGAACTAATAGATGTTGCATATCAAGGGGAACAAGGTTTAAGAGAGGTTGTAATGAAGGCTCAAGATGTTGTACAGTTTGCAGTGTATAGAGAGGCAAGCGATGCATTGGAAACATTTAAAGGACATTTAGCAAGGAATACTGGTTTAGTTGTTTATGGAGAGGATGATGTTAAAAGAGCATTGGAAATGGGAATGGTTTCAATGCTTCTTTTACATGAAGATGTAAATACTGAAAAGTGGAAGGAAGAAGCTGAAAAATCTGGAGCAAAGGTAATAATAATACCCAATAGCTTGCCAGAATCTGATTGGTTTTATAAAACATTTGGCGGAATTGCTGGTATATTAAGATATAAAATAGGTTAGTCTTCAGAATTTATTTTTCTAACCCTTTCTATTCCATTTATCTCTTCAATATAATTAACAACAGAAGGTGTTACATAATTCTTCCACTTGCTATTGTTTTTCGCCATTAATTCCCTAATATATTGCCCTCTCCATTCCTCTCTGTTAAAAACAGGGGGTGTTATCACTTCAATGCCTGCATCAGCAAATGCTTTGCTTATAACAGGGTTTCTTGTTAATATTGCCTTAACCTTAGGTATATAAGATAAAACATAGTATGCACAACCAATACTTATTTCTAGCGTTGGAATTGTTGCTGTTATAACTTTATCTAATGGTATTCCACTATCTTTTAGCGATAGCCTGGCCATCTCAATTCTTTCTCCTGCTGTAAAAGGATTTCTAGGAGTGTAGTTTTCTGATGCCATTCCAACAAGTATAGCAACTTCATCAAATCCCTGCTCAAATGACCATTTTACTAGACTTAGATGCCCTAAGTGAAAGGGTTGAAATCTTCCATATATTAACGCTCTCTCAGCCAAATTAATACACCCATTAAATATTGATATCCTCAAGTTAAAAATACAAATATTATTTAAAAATTAATATTGCTAACATTAAAACACATACCTTTAACTATATAGCTAATTGTTTTTAATACTTTGCAAACACAAAAATAAGGGATCAAGGGGGAAGAATTTGGAAAGAAGGTCTTGGAAAATAGTGTTTGCAGAAATAAGCGAGCCTTTATCATGGATATTAGGTATATTATCTATAACAATTGCATTAGGAGGTTTTCAAATAATTAATTTATATTTCTATACCTCTCCTATATTTGTTGGAATTCTTGTAGGTTTTATTTCACATGAATACATGCATAGGTATTTATCTAGGAAATATCATATGGCATCAAGATATACAGCTAATGTTTTAGGGGTTTTAATCACTCTTGTATCAGCTTTATTACCAATAAAACTCTTAATGCCAGGTTATGTTAAAACTTGGACTTTAGGACCAGCGTCTAGAAAAGGTATATTATATTCTGTTGCTGGAGGACCTATAACAAATATTGTTATAGCCTCAATCTTATTTATAGCTTCATTTGTTTTGCCTATTTATTCTTCATTTTTGAGAAGTGTAGGTTGGGTAAATGCATATATATCTCTTTTTAATTTAATACCAATACCGCCATTAGATGGAGATAAAATATTAAGGCTTGATATAGTTTTATGGGCTGTTTTATTTATAATATCTCTTGCGTTTATTTTTATTATTTGATCTTATAGAATAAACTTTTAATATAATAAAATTTCTAAAACATTATTAAAATGATATATAATAAAATTTTTCTAATTAGGTTATTATTCTCTAACTATTAAATAGGTCTTGGTGAAAGAAGTGAGCGAGTCGAAACAAACAAATGATCAAGATGCTAAGAAAAAATGGGTAACTAAGATGATAAAAAGCGCTAAAAACCAATATAAACTATGTCCTTATTTTGATAAGAAAACTGTCCAATGCTTCTTAATGCTAACTATGAAAAACAAATATGCAAAATGTGATAGAGATGGCAGATTTGATAATTGTCCTTTGTTTTTAGAATATTT
>DAXV01000076.1:0-425 GCA_002506595.1 Acidilobaceae archaeon UBA158 | reverse complement strand
CTTGAAAGGTGAATTTGTTGGATAAGAACATAGAGAACCTAGCAGAACTGGTTGATGAAACAGTTAAAAAAGTTGCATTAGGCCTATATATAAACTTAAACTACTCTTCATATGCAAGTTATCAAAAACCCTTTAAAGTTTTGGTATTGGAAAATCCTTTATCTGCTTTTAATTTAATAAAAAAGGTTTCATCTATTAATACTGCAAGACTTTTATTTAGAATAATCATGAGGGCTTTGAATTTTGATTCGGTAGAAATTGAGAATATATTAAATTCTTTAGAGAAAGGAGATGAAAGATCTTATAAGGATGCCCTTATTAGAAGGACACTTCATTCCTAATAAAAACTTATATTTCAGAAATTTTAACACCATTAAGGGATAGAACTGAAGTGGTGGGATTGTCTTTAACAAAATTTGGCATCG
>DAXV01000001.1:5965-6375 GCA_002506595.1 Acidilobaceae archaeon UBA158 | reverse complement strand
GGGATAGAGCAAATTAATGCAACTTGGAACAAATTCTTCAACTTATATGAATATGTAACGTGGTATTCATTAGTTCCACCAAGTGTTGTAGTTCATGGAACTAGTGCTATGGCATATGCACCATTACAATTCGTAGTATTTCCATTCCCAACATCAAGTAATCCTACGCCACATGAATTAGTATTAAATGTAACAGAAGAATTATATTATAACTATAATACATCAACTGCTTCATGGCAAATAGTAAATGAATATTGGATTGTTCATCCAATACCTATAAGTGATGTTGCACCCGGTTATACAGGGTCTGTCTATAATGCATCTTAATAAAAAACAAATAACAAAATTTTTATTTTTTCATTTTTACACAATGATATTGGTGCAATATAATATATGCAATTTAAACAAGA
>DAXV01000001.1:0-5886 GCA_002506595.1 Acidilobaceae archaeon UBA158 | reverse complement strand
ATGCTTAATATAAATTATAAAACAGTAATTCATCATTTAAATGTATTGACTGAAAATAATTTAATAATAGCAGAAGGTCCTAGATATGGACAAATATATTCTCCTTCAAAATTTTTGATCCAAAACCAAAATCTTTTAAGCAAAATGTTATGTATTAACGGTGAAAAAACGTGCTAAAATTATTATCTGTTTGGTCATTTGAGATAGCTATAACAATAATAAGTGTAATATTTACTTATTATATATTTGCTTTTTACTATTCAAGCTCTAAGTCCATGAGGTCTCAGTTTTTATCAAGGCTAACTATGTTTAGCGGTATATTTTTAGTTCAAACTATATTTACAACTATTTCATCAATATTTTTATCTATGAGATATAACGAAGTTGTTGCAATACCAATGTTAATTATTAGTTCATTAGAGCTGATAGGTTTCATATTATTATTTAAAATAATAAGGGAATAAATAAGATAATTTAAACAAACTATAATACAATTTTGATTATCATCATATGTATATATGCCATAAAATTTTACATTTTTAACTCTTATCTGGAACTTTTCAGTGTGTGGGAAAATGGTAGAATATAAAAAACTAATAAGCAACTTTTCTTGGCAAGAAGCATATAATTTTTTGGGTATTCATGAATATAGGAGCACTAATATCTATGATATAATATATAATAAAACTATTAATAGTAATGGATCTGCAGCTATAAGAGTTGATTCAAAATGGGAAAAACAAATCTTAAGTTGGGATGAACTATTAAATAAATCTTCGAGATTGGCTAATTATCTAAAATCACATGGAGTTAATAAAGGAGATGTAGTACCAGTTTTGGCATCAAAGAAACTCGAACAATTAATTATAATGCTTGCGGTATGGAAAATAGGAGCTGTATATCAGCCCCTTTTTACAGCATTTGGACCCAAAGCAATAGAAATTAGAACTAACGATGTAAAACCCAAAGTATTTTTTGCTCAACAAGATCAATGCGAAAAGTTAAAAGAAATTAGAACACTTTCGAATAATATAATTACATTTCCTGATAAATGCTCCAATACTATAAGTTTTGATGAAGCTACTTCCATAGATAAATTAAATAGATCTTCACCCATTGGAATGAATGATCAAATAGTATTACTATATACAAGCGGTACAACTGGATTACCAAAAGGAGCAATGATAAATAAAAGGCTTCTATTAAATACCTATGTTTATATGAAATATGGAATAGGATTAAGTGATAACGATGTATTCTTTAATGGAGCAGATCCCGGATGGGCTTATGGATTATATTATGGTTTATTAGGGCCATTACTATTTGGTAAAACAGTCTATATGTTTGATGCTCCATTTAATCCTGAAACAACTCTTCAGTTCTTAGAAGAATTTAAGGTAACAAATTTTGCTTTTGCGCCAACAGCATATAGATTAATAATGGGTTCAATTAATGATCCTAAAAAATATAATATAAAGTTAAGCAAAGCTAGTTCAGCAGGAGAGCCATTAAACCCAGAAGTGATTAGATGGTTTATGAAATATTTTGGTATTCCTATTAAAGATCACTATGGACAAACAGAAGTGGGTATGGTAGTATATAACGGATGGGGATATGAAGCTGAATTGAAAATTGGGAGTGCAGGTTTACCAGCTCCAGGTTATGAAGTAACTGTTATTGGAGAAAACAATGATGAAGGAATTATAGCTGTTAATTCGCGTAGCGAAGGGTTCCAATTCATGGGTTATCTTAATGCGCCTGAAAAAACTAAAAGCGTATTTGTTAATGAATGGTATTTAACAGGAGATGTAGCTAAATTAGATAGTGAAAGATATTTTTGGTTTACAGGTAGAAGCGATGATGTAGTTAAGGTTTCTGGGTATAGGATTGGCCCATTTGAAGTTGAAAGTGTGTTAATAGAACATCCAGCCGTGCTTGAGGCTGCAGTAGTAGGAATAGAAGATAAAATAAGGGGTCATATACTTAAGGCATTTGTTGTTTTGAAAAATGGTTATGTTGGCGATAATAAATTAAAAAATGAATTAATAAATTTTGTTAAAACTAGATATTCTAAACATGTTCACTTAGAAGAAATTGAATTTGTAGAATCATTGCCTAAGACTGAAAGTGGGAAAATACAGAGGTTTAAGCTAAAAGATATTAATAAAGCTAAAGAAGAGTTTAAGGCTAACGCATAACTTTTCTAAAGTCTTCCAAATATTTTAGTATATTCTAATAATTTTTTAAATGCATTTTTATTATAGTAATTAGAAGAAAGCTTCCAGTTCCAATTATTTCCCTTGGTTCCTGGAGTATTAATTCGCGCATCTTTTCCTAACCCTAGAACATCTTGGATAGGAATTATTGATAGCTTGCATATAGAACTCATGGCTAACTTAATAAGAACCCAGTTTATTTTTTCATTACATTTTTCATAGCAAGCGTATCTTCGTAGATCATCTCTAATCTTTTCGCTTGCGTCTTCGAACCATCCAATAGAAGTATTATTATCATGAGTCCCTGTATATATGACACAATTATTATTTGTATAATTATGAGGTTTGTATTCATTATAAGGATCTCCATCAAATGCGAATTGTAAAATTTTCATTGAAGGAAACCCAAAATAGTTTCTTAGATCTATTACATCTTTTCTAACTGGTCCCACATCTTCGACTATTATTTCATCTTTATCATAAAATTCTAGCAACTTTTCGAACAATTTTTTGCCTGAAGCCTTTACCCATCTTCCTTTCTTTGCATTTAATTCTTTATATGGTATTTCCCAATAAGAAGAATAACCTATAAAATGATCAATTCTTATCATGTCATAAAGCTTCTTATAATGTTTAAATATTTTTATGAAATATTCAAAATTATCTTTTTCAATATTTTCCCAATTATATACTGGATGCCCCCATATTTGGCCATGTTTATTAAATATATCTGGTGGGGCTCCAGAAACATATAATGGCATTAAATTTTCATCTAACTTAAAATATTTCGGATAAAACCATACATCAGCAGAATCATGATTTACATAAATAGGTTTATCACCTATTATTTTAATTCCATTTTTATTTGCATATCTTTTTAACTCGTTCCATTGTTTATAAAATATAAATTGTAAAAATATTTCAAAATCAATTTGGCTTTTTAACTTCTCCTTATAATAACTTATAGTTTCTTTTTTCTTCAATTTTAGATCTAAAGGCCATAATTGTAAGGGCTTATTTAAATATTTTCTTAAAGAAATAAATAACGCATAATCGTAAATCCAATACATGTTTTCATCTAAAAATTTAAAGTATTCTTCATCTTTCTTAAACGATTTGTAGAATTTTTCTAAATAAAAATATTTAATTTTTATTACGTTATTATAATCTATATGGTTTGTATTTTTACTTTCAACATTAATATTTAGTTTGTAATCATTATTTAATAAAGATATACTAATGAAGAGAGGATTACCTGCAAATGAAGATAAAGGACTATAAGGAGAATTATGAGAAGTTTCAGTTGAATTCAAGGGTAAAACTTGCCAATATTTTTGTCCAAAATCTCTTAAAATCTTTACAAACTCATATGCTTCTTTGCCAAAATCCCCTATTCCAAGCTCACCAGGCAAGGAAAATATAGGCATTAGTATACCGCTTGATCTTTTCATATTGACTCCCATAAAAAATTTGATTTTAAGATTTAAATGATTTTAGATTGCTTAAAAATTTATATTAATTATATCATGTTTTATATGTTTCAAAATACATTTATTAAAACGTTTCTATCTAATATTTTATGGGGAGTAAAATGGATAGTGATTTTTTAATAAGCGATGTGAAAGGAGTTTTTGCCTTGGATTCTAGAGGAAATCCTACAGTAAAAGCAATAGTTAAAACAAAGAAAGGTATTGGTGTTGCTATTGCTCCAAGTGGAGCAAGTAAAAGCTCAAAAGAAGCAATAGAATTAAGGGATGGAGGAAAAAAATGGAATGGTATGGGAGTTAATTTAGCACTATCAAAATTAAATGATGAAGTTTCTCAAAGGTTAATTAATCAAGATTCTAGGCAGCAGTATTTAATAGATTCATTATTAATTGCTTTAGATGGAACAAAAAATAAATCTTATCTTGGAGGAAATACAACAACAGCTGTTAGTATTGCGGTTTCTAAAGCAGCTGCAAATACTGCAGATATAGAGCTTTATGAGTATTTAGGAGGTCCTGGAGCAAGAGTTTTACCAACTCCAATATTAAATATTATCAATGGTGGTGTTCATGCAGGAAATAATTTAGCTTTCCAAGAGTTTATTTTAATACCTACAGGTGCAAAATCATTTATTGATGCTATGAGAATGTCTGTCGAGGTATATAAAAATTTAAAAAATGTTATAAGTGAAAAATATGGTAAATCAGCAACTAATGTTGGCGATGAAGGTGGTTATGCCCCTCCATTAAGCCAATCTAGGGAAGCATTTAGCTTAATAGAGACTGCTATAAAGAAATCAGGATATCAATTGGGAAGCGATTTTCATTTAGGTATGGATGCTGCTTCATCGGAATTTTATAATAAAGATAAAAAGATTTATAAAGTAGATGGTAAGGAACTTACATCAGAGGAAATGATAGATTTTTATGAAGAATTAGTAAACGAATTTAGCATAATATACTTAGAAGATCCTTTTGATGAAGAAGATTTTAGTTCTTTTTCGGAAATCACGAAGAAACTCGGTAACAAATTGTTAATAGTTGGTGATGATTTATACGCAACTAATGTTAATTATTTAATAACAGGTATTAAAGAAAAAGCGACCAATGGGGCACTTGTTAAAGTAAATCAGATAGGCACACTAACTGAAACATTTGATTATATAAGATTAGCTAAAGAAAACGGCATAGTTCCGGTAATAAGTCATAGGAGTGGCGATACTGAAGATCCTTTCATAGCAGATTTGGCAGTTGCTGTAGGATCTGGAATAATAAAAACTGGTGCACCAGCAAGGAGTGAAAGATTATCAAAATATAACAGATTAATAGAAATTGAATATCAATTAGGTCCTAGTGGAATTTATTTAGGGAAAGAACCTTTTATTAAGGCATAAAGCTATTCAATTTTTATTTATAAAGTGTGTTATTAATTCTCCCATTATTAAGATTGCAATTAAATCTGTTGAAAATGATGGTAATATTACAGCTATAAAAAGAGGTATAAGTAAACCAAATTCTTTTATTTTATAAAAATTTTTATAATAGTATATAGATAATAGTACTGTTAATATTATTCCAATACTTAAAACTATAACAGGATTTAAATTAAACATTAATCCTATATTTAGATTACCTTTTGTATAGTAAAGAATTTGCATGAAAGAGTATTTTAGAAAGTTGTTTGATGTTAAAGAAAAGACAACAAATAATAAAGAAAGAGTAGACAACAATGCTAATAAGAATTTTTTAAATATCTGATTATTATAATAAAAAATAAAGATAATATAAAATGGAGCGAGAATTAAAAGATGGGGATATGATAAAATTGAGATTGCAAAAAACATACCTGAAATGATAGGATAATATTTCAAAAATATTATTGATATTATTAATGAAGATATTATTAAACTTGCAATTATATTAAATGAGAAATATATTATTGGAATAAAGAAACCCATTAAGATTGTTATTAATAATAGATCTAGTTTATTATCTTTAAAAATTAATATTCCTAATAATCCGAAAGAAATTGCATATAATATGGAAGAGTATGCATAAGGTGATAAATGGAAGAAAATAGCTGGAGAATATAAAATTGCAAGTCCTGGAAGAAAATCATAAACAGTTATATTATGCCATATTTTATTGCTAAAATTATAATACATGAAAAATGTTCTTTGTGG
>DAXV01000031.1:15706-22186 GCA_002506595.1 Acidilobaceae archaeon UBA158 | reverse complement strand
TAGAAGAAGAAAATGGAACCTATAAAGTTACTATAGAAATAGTGGCTGAATTAAACGCAATATTTTTATATTTTTATAATATTTTTTTATTAGGGAAAAAATTGGATCAATCGATAAGAATTAGATTTTCAAGAGGATTAGTAACATTTTTTGTAATATTGATAATATTTATTATTGGTATATCATTATTTAGTATTACGAGAATTAGCCATAAATCATTATCAGAAACCCATTTATTTATTATTTTATCAGTAACGTTAATTCCTTTAATAGTTATATTAGTTGCATTTTTGACTATTTTTAACGTAAATATTGTAGTAAATAATGATATGATAGAAATTAAATCGTATATTTATAGAGAGAAAATTATTAGGAATGAAATTGAAGAAATACATGAAACTGAAAATTTAACAAACGATTATTTAATTTCATATAGAATAAGCGGTTACAATTTTTTTGGAACCTCATTCGGATGGTTTAAATTAGTAAATGGAAATAAAGCGTTTTTATTGGTAAATAAAAATAATTACGGAAAATATTTGATAATAAAAACTAAGGATGGGAAAACGTATATTTTATCAGGAGATTTTTTAGAAAATTTACATAATCTTCTCAATTTATATTCATTTAACATAAGTTAAATGATAAATCTTTATTTTTTCAAAAATTCTTTTAAAAACAATGCTAGTACTTTTGTTGATTTTATTAGATCCTCTAAATAAACATATTCATCTGTAGCGTGCGCTAATTCTAATAAGCCAGGTCCATAATTAAATGCGTTGATTCCTTTATTATATACAAACCTTATATCAAATGTTCCAGGTGATAGAACTATTGATGGATCTATATTATAGACCTCTTTGATTTTATCTGATATTGTTTTAACCCCTTTATCTATTGGAAATATTATGCTATCTACTTCATAATAAGGTAAAAACTCAATTTTTAAACCATTGCAATTATTTTCAGCATATTTCATTATTTCATTTATTTCTTTTTTAGCAAATTCTAAACTTTCTTCAGGTATTAATCTCCTAACATAAGAAAATGTAAGAAAATCAGCTACAGTGTTCATCCATTCCCCACCATTAATTGTACCAATTAAATAAGAAGGCCTTTTAGCTTCTTCAGGAATTATTGGATATTTTGAAATTATTTCAGATCTTTTATCGGCAATTTCATAGATATGATTTATAATTTTTGATGCGCATCTTATAACATCAATTCCTTTTTGAGGAAAACCTCCATGAGATTTCTTACCATATAAATTAAATGTTCCCCATAATGCTCCTCTATGGCCAATACCAATATTTGTTGGATTTAATGGTTCAGTAAAAATCAAATAATCTAAATTATCTTTGGTGATGTACCCATTTTCAACTAAATAATATGTTCCGGCATTTTTGTTACCAACAGTTTCTTCGTCTGGTACAATAAATTGGTTAATTGTAATTTTATCTTTTACATTATCAATAAGTTTTAATGCTTCGACAGCAAAAATTTGAGATGCAATTCCTGATTTCATATCTGACGATCCTCTTCCATAAATTTTTCCTTCTTCTATAACTGCATTATATGGGTCGTGGGACCAACCTTTTCCTGCAGGTACAACATCGTAATGGGCATTAAAACCAATTTTAATTCCTTTATTTCCATAACTTGCTATTATATTCTGCCTTTTACCATTACCGAATTTAACCAATTCTTTTAAGTCTTTGGGTTCAATAATTTTTACGTTATAATCTAATGATTTTAAAAAATCATAAATATAATCAACAAATTTCTCATAATTTAATCCTGGAGGATTTTCAGTTGGTATATTTATAATTTTTATTAAAAAATTTATCATATCATTTTTTATTTCATCTATTGCTTCATTTATATCCATTTATTTCCCCCATATAGATAAGACACTTTTAGATGCTATATCTTCAACTAGGCCTCTTATAATATCGATGTCTTCTTCAAATTCATTAGTTGTTACTGAAAAAACAACATCTCCATCTAAAGATAGTCCAATTGGTCTTATTCTTCTTGAGATGCCTATATATGCTGACTTTGCAATTAGCTTCATTTCTTCTTGAGATGCCTTTATATTAGTCATTACAATAGATACAGTCGTATTTGTTAAGGAATTTTTAATTAATTTTTTCTTCAAAATTTCTTCAGAAGAAATGATTTTTCCATTAATATTAACTCCAGCTATTATTTCTCCATTTTCATTTATTACTTCACCTATTGAGTTTACAACTGTTAAAACACCTATTTCTATTTCTTCAAATTTTTCTTTATAAAATCCCTGACCGCTTTTCATCATATATTCTAATCCCATAAGTTTCCCAACAGTTGCCCCTTTTCCAGCCCAATAACTTCCTATCTTAATATCTTCTCCAATATTTTTGTAGCATTCAATACCCCAATTTTCATCTGGTAACACATTATTATAATAGAAATCAAATATTACTGCTGTAGGAACTATTGGTATGATTATGTTATTAATTTTAAATCCTATATTATCTTTTCTTAGAGATTCAATAATTCCCTCAACTGCCCTCAATCCATACATGCTTCTCCCTGTAATAGCTATTGCATTAACCTCATGATTGTTTCTCCTTTCCAAATCAATGACTTCAGTATCTCTTGTCCCAGGAGAACCGCCAGCAACATAAACACTCGTTACATTTCCTTTCTTTGGAAACACAACTGTTATACCTGATTTAGCATTATCATTGTCATATCCACATATTTTAAATCCATCTATTATCTTCATTCTATCACCTGTTTATAAAATCAATTTTCTCGCTTTTTACCCAAGTCTCTTTGGATAATATTATGCCCAATATCATAATTAATGTAAAGATATATAATATTAATATCCATGCTTTAAGTAAACCAATAAATGATAATGAATATATCATACTTATTGCAAAACCACCAATTATAGCTCCACCATTATATGTAAAACCAACACCAGTTGTTCTGTATTTCTTGCTAAATATTTCAGAAAGGAATGAAGGTATCGTTGAAAATATCATGGCCTCTATAAATGCTTGAATAGAAAACATAATTAAAAGTGTTTTTAGGTTTTCAGAATATCCAAAATATACAAGAAAATAAGATGTAATTGCAAATAAAATTGCATAAATTAACATTGGCTTTTTCCTTCCACCAATTATATCAGCTAAAAAACCTCCAAACCAAACACCAAATAATGAAATTAAATTAATTATAGCAACTGATATTCCAATTAAAGTTTCTTTATATTTTAAAGTTTGCATAACTGAAGGCCAGAAAGAAAATGTAGCAGTATTAATTGCTAATAATCCAGTTGTAATTAGCAAACCTGTAATTATTTCTTTAGGTGCGTATTTAAATAAAGATTTTAACGGTACTTTTTCAATTTCATTCTTTTCTTTCATTTCCTCAAATATTTTAGTTTCTTTTGCAAATGTTCTTAATACAAAAGCTATAATACCCGGAATTAATGCTGTTGCAAATAGTATTCTCCAACCTATTATATCAAATTTTTCTCCAGTTAATGATGCTATAGCAGCTAAAACCAAAGATACTATAAAATATCCTGTTCCGAAACCACTTTGGACAAAACTTCCAACAAATCCCCTTCTTTCAGGAGGTGTGCTTTCCATAGCTAATGCTGATCCTCCTCCATATTCTGCTCCGGCGAACATTCCTTCAAAAAATAAAATAATGTACAATAAGATTGGAGCTAAGATATTTATTTTATTATATCCAGGAAGAATGCTTTTTGATGCTGACAAAAAAGAAAACCCTAAAATTGTAACAATTAGCATATTTCTTCTTCCTATTTTATCTCCTAAAAAATTCCCTAAAATTAAAGAACCAATTGATCTCGCTAAAGCGCCTACACCAAGGCCAGCAAATGTTAAAATAATTCCACCAATTTTTAATGATGGTGGAAAGAAAATTTCTGATATTGTTAGGGCAACTAAGGCATATGCAATAGTAGTATAGCCATCTAAAAGCCATCCGAGCCATGCTGAAATTATTTGAATCCACTGATTCCTGTTTAAACCGTAAACCATTTTAATGCCTTGTTTTTAAATAAATATAAAATAATATATTTTTTATCTTGATATAAGGTTTATAGATTTAATATTTTTATAAACTTTACTAATTTATATAGCATTAAATATAAATATAAGAGAAAAAAATAACAAATAGGTGTAATTACGTGATAGAAATAAAAAATTTAACTAAAAAATACAAGAATTTTAAAGCTTTAGACAATGTAACTTTTCACGTAAATAACGGTGAAATTGTTGGATTTGTTGGAATGAATGGTGCAGGTAAAACTACAACAATAAAGATATCAGCTGGAGTATTAAAGCCATCTTCGGGTAGCGTTTACATTGATGGATATGAAATTCAAAAAAATAAGGTAGAAGCTTCTTTAAAAATTGGTTGGGTTCCTGAAACACCAATTTTTGAAGAAGGTTTTAAAGCCATTGATTATTTCAAATATTTGGCAGGTTATTATAAAATAAAAGGTGAGGAAGCAGAAAAGCTTGCTCTTAAATTATTTGAAGAAACTGGTATATTAGATGCAAAAGATAAAAAATTAAAAGAATATTCTCAAGGGATGAAAAAAAGATTTGCCTTAGCTGTTTCAATGATAAAGGATCCAAATAATTATCTATTTGATGAGATATTAAATGGTTTAGACCCTCAAGGTATAGTGTTTTTCAGAGATTTTGTAAATAAGGCTAAAAAGGAAAATAAAGCAATTTTATTCTCATCCCATATTTTAAATGAAGTTCAAAATATTGCAGATAGGGTAGTTTTCATTCATAGAGGAAAGATTTTAGGAATTAAAAGAATGGATGAAATATTAAAGGAGGCTAAAAAATCAATAAAAGTTACTATATTAAATCCAGATGAAAATATTTTAAAAATATTAAATAAATTTGGACAAGTTAATAAAATAAACAATGATATATTTGAAATAATGGGCGATGTCAACGCTGAAGAAATAAATGAATTATTAGTTAAATCTTCATATAAAGTAAGTAAAATAGAGCAAATAGGAGGGTTAGAAGAATATTTTCTAAATTTAATCGGAGAAAGGTGATATAGATGAGTTATGCGATGGGTTATGATATAAAGAGAAGCATAGCAGAACCATTAACAATAATTTTGTTAATAGGGTTAATTTTGGCAGGCATTGGTATAGCATATTTAGAAGTAGGATCATATTCTTCGCAACTTACTAGTTATTCAGTAGTTCTTTCTTATAATATATCTAAAAATCAAACAAAAATTTTAGGCCTAGCGTTAACTCCTCAAGGTAATCCAGTTAAAAATGCAAAAGTTTTAATTAATAATATATGGGTTAGGACAAATTCTAGCGGTTATTTTTTGATATCATATTCAACAGGTTCATTTGGGATTACTAGTCCTACAAAATTACAAATATCAGGTGTTAATTATACTGCATCATTAAATGATATAGCAGTTGTAAATGTAAATATAAAAGCTAAAACTGCAGAATTATATGTTGGGAACTTCATATTAAATATGCCTAACTATACAAGTTATAAAATATACTATGCTCAAGAAAGTCTTGAGAATTTTAGTAAAGGGATACGTCCTGAAAATTATACATATATTGGCAATATATCAGGCTTTACTATAAAGAAGTTTTCAATAAAATTAAGTGAGGGATCAATTGTAGTTAAGCTAATCCCAATAAACAGTAGCATCAACTATGAGCAAATGTATTATTATGAAGTTCCTCAATTTCAGGTATCAAACATAAGAAATACTGTTGTAGTTGCAGCATCATATATTTTTGCTGAATTTTTCCCATTAGTTGGATTATTTTTAGCTAATGAGTTATTTGCAGGTATAAGATCTAACAATGCTATAGATTTTATTGTATCAAGACCAATAACTAAAAAACAATTAATAGCATCTAGATATGTTGGAGGATTATTTGCATTAGTTTTAGGTTCTTTAATAACATCTATATTAATACCTTTAACTGTTTCATATATGCTTAACACTTCAGTAACATTATATACCATTGGGAAATTATTTGGTATGCTTCTTATAGATACCATTGGATTTTATTCACTACTGTTTTTGGTTGCTACGTTAGAAAGAAAACATTTCTTGATAATAAGCATAGTTTTATATTTATTATTATATTTGTTTAATATCATGAATATAATAGCAATATTTATGAACATTCCTGAATTAATGTACGCAACGCCATATGGTCTTTATGAAATTGTAATTGGATTAAATTTAAGCCTCTTCAGTTTTAACGTAAACTACGCATTAGTAACAATAATAGGAATTTTGTGGATTGTTATACCGATAGCTTTAGCTATAATAATTTATGATAAGCTGGACGCTCCATAAAATTCATTATGATATATTTCATATTTTCATGTTAGCCAAGCAGTTTAAGATCTATTTTATTAAATTAAAAACTGA
>DAXV01000031.1:11378-15609 GCA_002506595.1 Acidilobaceae archaeon UBA158 | reverse complement strand
CGCATGGATATTTTGGATAATTGGCAACACAATAAGCACTATTTTTGGAGCTTATATAATTAAGAAATATAGAGATACTTATGGATTGTCATCTTTAATAGTTATGTATTCAATATATTCATTAGGAGCAAACATTTTAGCATCAAGAATTACTATTTATAATATAATTATACCATTTGTTGTTTCAGGAGGAACATTAATTTTTCCTTTTGCTAGTCAAGTTGATGATATGATAAATGAAGTCTATGGTAGAAGAAAGGCGTATGCTGCTATTGCTGTTGCATTAATTGCGAATATATTAATGGCAACTTTTATATATGCAGATGCAGTTTTACCTGTTCCATCATGGGAAGAAGTAGCAAATAAATACTGGACTGAATTTATGATTGCTGCTCCAAGAATTATGCTTGCCTCCTACATAGCATTTGTAGTAGATGAGTTATGGAATGCAACTATTTTTGCAAAATTGAAAAAACGTGCTTATAAAACAGAAGAAGCATGGAAATCAACAAAGAAAATTGTTTCGCTTGTCTTGACTAGAGTAACTACTTCAGATGCATCTACTATGCTAATTGATAGTCTCGTTTTCTTTCCTATAGCTTTTTTAGGAGTTATACCAACAAGTGTTGTAATTAATATGATATGGATGGGTGCAATAATGAAGATAATGCTCGCTATCTTTAATTCACCTTGGTATATTTTATATAGGGTTTTAATTAAAAAAGTAAAGAGAGAGTTTTAATTATTTGCTTTTTGTATTGATTTAATCTTAGCTTTTATATAAGTATCTGAGATTTCTTCTAAAGATTTCCTTTTGGTATCAAAACCATATAATAGCCAAACAAATGCACCGCTGAAACCGATTATCCACATAGCTAAATTATATATTATATATGAGAACTCATTAAATGAGCTTGTGAAAAATAAGGATGCAATATATAAGCTATATGCAACGCCCCTTACTAATCCAATTCCAGTTCCTCTTAATAATGTTGGTAATAATTCAGGTTCGAAAATAACTCTAGCAGCCCAACCAAATTCACCGAAAAATGCGTTTAATAGTAAAATTACTAGAAATATTGAGAAATTACCAGGTATTGTGAAATATTGTATTATAAATAATATCATTGTTAATACTCCTCCTAAATATGATATAAAAGGAAAAATTTTTCTGTTAATTGAATCTATAAAAAATATTAATGATATTCCTGCAACAGTTTCTCCTATATTTGCAATTAATATAATTAATGAAGTATAATTAGGAAATAAATACGGGCCTATTACTAAATCCATTAATGCATAAGTTAAAACTATTGTTATTGCCATTGCAATTAAAAAGTAAAGCCTTATCGCATAATCTTTCTCTTTTATCTCTGCTTTTTCATTTAGTTTTTTATATTCCTTCCATCTAAATGATTCAGGTATAGAGAATCTTGTTATAACAATTATAGGAATTGTAATTATCATTAAAATAGCGTAAGATAATTTTTGTATAAATAAAGAAAATCCTGTTAAAATACTTAATAATGCTGCAATAGCAGCCCCAAAGTTAGCAACATTTGTAACGCCAACTAATACTTTTCCCCTTAAATCCTTTGGAATCGTTTCTGATAAGTAAGAAAGTATGGTATTTTCATCTCCACCCAAAGAGAATTCAGCTAAAGCTATACCTAAACCTAATTCTAATACATTTTCTGAAAAAATTATTAATGGTATTGATATTGAAAATAATATCATATCTAAAATAAATATGCTCTTTCTTCCATATTTATCAGTAAGTTTGCCTAAAATCATGTTTCCTAATAATAAAGCAGCAGGAGCTGATACTAATAAATATGTATAATCGCTCTTTGGAACGAATGGCCATTCAGTTGTTAGAGGTGCTAAGGCCAATATAAATCCCCATATAAACATGGTAATTGATGAACTTAGAACTGCTATCCAATGATATTTTTGCATTTTGTTATTTTTATCAAAATCAAAGTTGATATTCAATATCTCACCAAATTACTACTCAGGATAGTAATTAATAAACATTTCTTTATATTGAACTATTTAAAAATTTTTATTTTTAAAATTATGAAGAATTTTTAATTTATTAAAATTTATTATTTTATAATGCAAATTCTTATTTGGTGAAGAAGTTGGATAATAATGGAACTATAGGAATTATAGGTTCTAAAGATATAGGCAAAGGGATTGCAATATTGGGACTATTAAATAACTACAATGTTATTTTGTTTGATAATTTAAAAGAAGTAGATGATGCATTTAGAAAAATAGAAAAAGATTTGGAAAAAATTACTGAAAAAGAAAAAATAAACTATTTTTTAAAAAATTTTAAAATATCAACAAATTTTGAGGAATTACAAAATTGCGATTTAATTTTTGAAGCTATAGAAAATGAAAAAAATATAGATATAAAAGAAGTGATAAAATATAAAAGAAGTGATAAAATTCTTGTTATAACAAGTCCCTTAAAAAATATTGGAGAAATTAAAGAAAAAGAAATCATAGGAATTCATTTTATAGATAAGCCAGAAACATCAAAGTTAGTTGAAGTATTTTTGATTAATGAAAAATCAGAAAATATTTTAAAAAAAGTAATTGAGTTTTTAAATAATATTAAAAAGGATTATATAATAATTAAAAAATATATACCTGGTTTGTTAATTGATAGGGTTATAGCACTAGCATTATTTGAATCTATACAAATGCTGCAAGAAAATTATAAAATAGATGAAATTGATTCTATGATTAGATTTAGATTAGGTTTACCTTTAGGCATTTTCGAACTTTCAGATTATATAGGATTAGATTTCATTTATAATGTTTCAAAAGAAATGATTAATTCAGGAGAAAAGATAAATATACCAAATATTTTAGAAAATATGATAAAAGAAAATAAAACTGGAGTAAAATCTGGGGAAGGATTTTATAAATATCATGAAAAAACATTTAAAAAGCATACATTCGTTCCAAGAGATATAATTTACATGATAAATCCTGCAAGAATAGTATCTGTTATAGTTAATGAAATATCAATGCTAATAAGAAATGGAATAGTAACAAAAGAAGATGTTGAAAAAGCTTTTAATATAGGGCTATCTTGGCCTCATAGTCCATTAAGTCTTGCAGATTATTATGGTTTAGATTATATAATCAACATTTTAAATAAAAGATATAATGAAACAAAAAACGAATTTTATAAACCCGATCAATATTTAATCGATGTATCAAAAGACGGTCTTGGTTTCAAATCAGGTAAAGGATTCTTTAATTATAATTATTTTGTTGAAGCATTAAATTCAGTTATTTATGAGCAAATAAATGACCGTGCATTCATAACAATTAGAAGGCCTGAAAAATTAAATGCACTTAATGAAGATGTTTGGCGTAATATTAGAATATTTTTGGAAAAGGCTGAGAAGAATCCAAATGTAAAATCTGTTATATTAAGAGGAGAGGGAAATGCATTTTCTGCAGGCGATGATATAGAAATGATGAAAGAATGGAATGGTTTTAAGGCAAAAAAGTGGCTTGAAGAATTGGCATGGCCTTTAGTTTTTACTATAATGAATTATACTAAACCATTAATCGTAGCGGTTAGAGGATATGCATTTGGAGGTGGTATGGAATTAACTTTATTGTCAGATATAGTAATTTCAACAGAAAATTCAATATTTTCTATACCAGAAATTCTTATAGGCGCAATCCCACCAATGGCGTCTCCATTAGGGACTTATTTAACCAGTAGACAAATTGTAAGGTATGCGTTAACAGGAGACTGGATAAGTTCAGAAGAAGCAAAAAGACTTGGAATAGTTGATATAATTGTTCCAGAAGATCAATTAGATATTGCTATATTTGAAATTACTGATAAGCTCTCTAAATTATCACCATTATCTTTAAGAGCAATTAAAAATTCTGTTAATTATTCTAAATCAATTTTCTTAAGTTCATTAAAAAATTCATTTAATGAACTAGTTTTGTTAGCAAATTCAAATGATTTTTATGAAGGTATGAAGGCATTTTTAGAAAAAAGAAAACCTAATTTTAAGGGAGATTGATTTTTTTATTATTTATTTTTTAGTTTTCCCATTTTATTTCATGTTTCTAATAAGTTAACTAACAAAAAACATGGACCAAAACTTTTTCCTTAATTGTTTATATGATTCAAAACGTTTCTTTTACTAGATTCTATGTTATTCCATATCTTATGCATAACTTT
>DAXV01000031.1:1400-11347 GCA_002506595.1 Acidilobaceae archaeon UBA158 | reverse complement strand
TTCTCTAGCAACTGTTCTTGCTATATCATTTATATTATCATTAAAAACCCATATTTTATGAATTATTATAATTGCTTTTTCCATGTTTTTCAGATAAACCATGAAAGTTCTTCTTCCAGAAATATTTTCTCTTTTCCATATATTTCTCTTCATTTGTTTTATATAAAAAATAAAAATTTGTGTATAAAAAATTAGGCTAATTCAAAATACAATATATCGTTTATTGTTCCTTTTCTCTCGTTTTCAGGCCTAAATACAGGTTTTAGTTTTATTCCAATATCTAATTTGTCTACTGGCACATTAAGTAAATGTATCATTCCTGTTTCTGCGTTTTTAGGCTTAATTACACCAACGATTTTTGGATTTTCTAACTTTTTCTTGTACATATCTTCATATATAATAGTATATGAAACAAGTATCCATTCATCTTTTATTTCTACTAGTTCTCCTTGAGTAAAGTCTGGGCAGAATGTTTTAGGTGGTACATATATTTTTCCGTCTTTGCACTTCATACCATATATTTTTCCTTCCTTAAGACCTTTGGCAAAATCTAATCCTTGAATTCCAGGTGTATATACATATTTTTCTACTTCTTGCTCACCTGGGAAAATAATTAAATCATCTAACCTACCACTTTTATCGTAACTCATATTTATCACCTCATAATGGTTCAAAGCATTCAATATCTAAAATACTACCAGTTCTCTCTTCTTTTGGTTTCCACTTTGCTTTAACTTTCATGCCTATTGCTTTTCCACTTATTACATCTTGAGGATCTATGCATAATTTATGGAATAGGCCAGCAAACTCATATTCTCCTTCTTTATATCCTGGTACATCAAGCTTTATTGTGCCAACAACCTCAGGCTTTTCTATTTTCTCTCTCTTTGTAGATATATATGTTATAACCGCAGTATGAATTTCTCCTGTTTGAGGTACTTCAACCCATTCGTTTGTTGCAACATGACACCACTCGCAATAAGATCTTGGAGGAACATAAATTCTACCGCACTTAGGACATTTTCTTCCTAATATTTTTCCTTCCTTTAATCCATGTAAAAATGTTGATAATGTAGTACCTGCTGCAAAATCATATTTAGCCTTAGGCATGTCTTCAACTAAACCTATTAACGAATACATTTCGCTTTCTTTCAATTTTATACCAGGTAATTTATTTATCTTCTGGCTCATGATATCACCCCCTAATTACTTAAAACAATAACTGTTCCTGCTTGCATGAGATCTCCCCATGCATTTGCAACTGCTTTGTGAACTGGCTTCTTGACTTGTCTTTTACCGGCTTCATATCTTAATTGCCAGAATAATTCAGCAACCTTCATTGTTCCAGCTGCAGCTATTGGATTCCCAACTCCTAATAATCCACCGCTTGGGCTTGTTGGTAATTCTCCGTCTCTATCAAAATACCCTTCTCTTACTAATTTGTATGCCTCACAAGGCCTTGCTAACATTAATCCCTCTATATGATGTAATTCCTTGTAATCAAATGGATCATAAGGCTCTGCAACATCGATCTCCTTCCATGGTCTCTCAATGCCTGCCATTTTATAGGCCATCCTTGCTGCATAATTTAAATATCTTGGAAATGCTAATTCTCTATTATACCAATGTTGATTTTCTAATGTAAATCCTATTCCATCAACCCATACTGGCGTATCTGTAATTTGTCTTGCAACGTTTTCTGATGTCATAACTAATGCAGCCGCTCCATCAGTAACAGGGGATACATCTAACAAATTGACTGGCCATACTAATGTTTCACTCTTTAATACGTCATCAACAGTTATGTTAGCAGCTGTTAGAGCTGCTGGATGATCTAATGCATTTCTCTTGTTTTTAACGCTAACTAATGCAATGTCTTCTTTCTTTGCTCCACATTTTGCCATATATCTTCTCATTTCCATTGCAAATATCCAAATTAGATTAGGCCCTAGCGGTCTTTCAATTATAGGATCCCAGATGTATTTGAAAACATATTGTGGATGTGGATGAGCTGGACTCATCTTTTCTTCTGCAACAACTAATACCTTCTTGCATAAACCGCTTGCTATATGCCAATAAGCAGCCTCAGGGACAAAAACTCCAGTTCCTCCACCTACATATACTCTAGTCATCGGCTTATTTATTGCCCCAGAGCCATCAGCTAGGTATTCTCCTTTGAAATGCATTCCGTCAAAAGTATCAGGCGCAGAACCTATAACGACACAATCTATATCCTTTAATGTTAGTCCTGCAGAATCTAATGCCATCTTTGCTGCTTCCCAAGCAAGCTCTCTAGACGTTTCTTGAGCTCTTCTCATAAATGTCGTTAATCCTGCACCGACTATTGCTACCCTATCCTTCATAAATATATTTGGTCTCATTTATCTCACCTCATACAGAAAGAAGAGCAACTATACTTGTATACGTAGGAACTCCCCTCCAAGAAACAACTAAAGACCTCCTGACATTCTTCAGTTGATGAGATCCAGCTCTATTTGTTAATTGTAGATATGCTTCTAATAGCCTTGATAGTCCAGTTGCTTCCAATTGAACTCCCATTGATAAACTACCGCCACTTGGGTTTACTGGCAATGAGCCGTTAAAATTAAATTCACCATTTTCCAATAAGTTATGAGCTTCTCCTTCTTTAACAAGCAATGACTCTTCCAATGATAGCAATTCCATATAGCTAAATCTATCTTCTACCTCTGCAAAGTCTATTTGCGGATTACCATTTAAGTTTGCAAGCTTATATGCCATTAATGCAGCATCTCTAATTGATCTCATTTTACCCCATTCGTGCCATTCAGTTGCTCCTGTTCCAGTTTCTGTTGAATAACCAATACCTTCTATGTAAACAGGGTTATCTGTAAACTTTTTAGCATATTCCTCACTAGCTAAGACAAATGTAATGCTTGCATCGCTAAATGGGGCAATTTCATAATTTGATAGCGGATAAATGTTATAACTTGATGATAATACATTGTCTAGATCTATCTTAGTTGCAAAGGAAGCTCTTTCATTTCTTAACCCGTTATTTTTATTCTTTACAGCTACCATTGCTAAGTGTTCCCTTTTTGTATTTGTTCTTTTCATATATGCTATCGCATCTAATCCTGCATAGAATAATGGGTTACCAGTGTCTAATGGTCTTACATGCAATGGATCCAATGCAAACCTATAAATATCTTGCAATGTTTTAATCTCACTTGGTTTACCATGCGATTCAACTGCAACTACATTAAAATGACCTGTTTTTATTAACATATATGCATGTGCAATACCTTCTAGTCCATCTCCTGCAACTGTAAAGGTAGGTCTTAAGGCTCCCCCGATTGGTTCAGGTGCAAATTCATCAGATATGGCAATACCTTCCCACATGTCTTCTTGACAATCAACGAATGCATCTATATCATATCTAGGATCTATATTAGCGCTTGCATAGGCCCTAGATGATGATTCAAACATCATATCTTGAAAAGATACATCGATTGTTGTTGGTTTAAAACCATACCAACCTGCTCCAACTATAGCTACGCGAGACATCGAGACACCCATAAATATTTAAGACGTAACTTGTATAAATACTCTGAGTATAATACTATACATAATAGTGTACACAGAGGGAGTGGATTTAATATGGTTTATGTATGGAATCCCCCAAAAGATTTAGTTAACAACGCAAATGTTACTGAATTTATGGAAAAAAATAATATTGAAAATTATAATAATTTTGTTAAGAAAAGCCAAGATGATCTAAAATGGTTTTGGGGTAATTTGCCCGATTGGCTAGGTTTAGAATGGTTTAGGAAATTTGATGAAGTTTATGATATGACTCAAGGAATTGAGTGGACTAAATGGTATTTAAAAGGAAAAATCAATATTTCTTATAATGCATTAGATAGAATAGTAAAAAATGGTTTGGGAAATAAAACTGCTATGATATGGTACGGTGAAGATGGAAAATTAATTAAATTAAGTTATATAGAAATGCTTGAAAAAGTAAACAGGCTATCTAATTATTTAACTGAAATAGGAGTTAAAAAAGGAGATGTTGTTTCCATTTATGCACCATTAATGCCAGAAACAGTTATTTCAATGTTTGCTTCATTTAGAATAGGAGCAATAGCAAACCCCATCTTTAGTGGTTTTGCTCCAGATGCTGTTGCTGAAAGATTAAGAGCCGCTAATTCAAAGGTACTCATTACTTCAGATGGATATTATAGAAAAGGAAAAATAATAGAATTGAAAAAAAGCGCTGATGAGGCTGTTGAAAGATCCAATATAAATTTAAAAGTAATAGTTGCAAAAAGATTCGAGAAGTTTGATGTACCATGGAATGATAATAGAGATATATGGTTCGATAATGCAATTAATGGAAAAAGACCTGAATTTGATGCAGTAGAAACAGATGCAGAAGATCCTGCGTTATTAATGTTTACTAGCGGCACGACTGGAAATCCTAAAGGGGCAGTAATAAGTCAAATTGGTACAATATTACAGCCAGCAAAAGAACATTACTTTAACCTTGATATAAAAACAGGATTTAGTAAAGGAAATGACATTTTATGGTGGATAACAGATATAGGATGGATGATGGGGCCATGGCAAGTTATTGGTACGCAAATTTTGGGCGCATCTCATTTCTCTCTTGAAGGAGCTTTAGATTATCCAAATAAAGATAAGGTGTGGAAGCTAATAGAAGAATTCAAAATAACACATTTAGGTTTTGCAGCAACAGCAGCCAGACTATTAAAAGCAATGGGAAATGAAGGTATTGAAAAGCATGACTTATCAAGTTTAAGGGCATTTGGAAATACTGGGGAGCCTATTGATGAAGATACTTGGTTTTGGGTAATGAGAGATGTAGGAAAAGAAGAAAGACCATTAATAAATTTAAGCGGTGGTACTGAAATATTGGGCTGTTTTCTATTGCCAAGCCCTGTTGTAAGCTTAAAACCATCAACTCTATGGGGACCTGGTCTAGGAATGAGCGTTGATGTATTTGATGATAATGGAAATCCCGTTAGAAATAAACCTGGCTATTTAGTTGCAACAAAACCATCTCCAAGCATGACAAGGGGTTTATGGAAAGATCCTAAAAGATATATAGAAACTTATTGGAGTACATTTAAAGGGGTATGGTTCCATGGAGATTATGCTTTAATCGATGAAGATGGATATTGGTACATTTTAGGTAGGGCAGATGATGTAATAAAAGTAGCAGGAAAAAGGATTGGACCTGCAGAAATTGAGACAATAATAAATTCCCATAGTAATGTTGCAGAAAGTGCATGTATAGGTTATCCAGATCCTATTAAAGGAGAAGTAATTGTTTGTTTTGCAATACCGAAGCCCGGAAAAGAATTATATGATAAGGATATTAAAGAAATTAAAGAAATGGTTTCCAAGAAATTAGGGAAACCGTTTGAGCCTGAAAAAATAGTTGAAGTTAAAGATTTACCAAGGACTAGAAGCGGAAAAATAATGAGAAGAATAATAAGAGATGTAGCTAAAGAAGGAAAGGCCAATATTTCTCCAGTAATTGAAAATCCTGATTCTATAGAAGAAGTAAAGAAGGCTGTTTCTGAATTAAAGAAATTAATGCAATAATTTTTATTCATTTAAATCATGTATAGTAGGAATTATGTGGGAAAACTTAAATATTCAAATTTTAATACTATAATGTGTACAGGTGAGTATAGATATGGAGGGAGAATATTTTTCTTATAAGAAAATAAAGAAAATGAATGAAGAAGGCTTACAAAATCCTGAGAAGTTTTGGAGAGATAGGATGAATTTAATAACATGGTTTAAGGAGCCAGTTAAAATTTTAGAAGGTAATCCACCTTATGAAAAATGGTTTGTTGGAGGAATCTCTAATCTAGCATATAATGCAGTTGATAGGCATTTGCCAAATGAGGCAAATAAGGTAATATTTTATTGGGCAGACGAAAAAGGTAATTCAAAATCAATAACATATCAAGATCTATATTATGAAGTTAACAGAGCTTCATATGTTTTAAAAGAAATGGGAGTAAAACATGGAGACACGGTATCTATGTTAATGGCAAGTTCTCCAGAGGCTGTTGCATTTGGTTTAGCAGTTCACAGGCTTGGTGCAATAGCAGTTATCCATTATGTAGGTTTAACTGATGAAATAATAGCAAATAGGTTTGTAGACACAGGTTCTAAATATGCAGTAGTATTTGCTAATACAATAAACAACGGAACTGAAATAAACATAAAGAAATATTTTGATAACGTTGCAACGAAATTTAACTTGCCTGTTGAAAAAGTTCTTGTTGTTAGCAGAGGTTCTTCTAATTTTGAATTAAAGCAAGGAAGAGATTTAGTTTATGAAGATATCGCACCAAAAGGCAAAGTTTATGTTCCACCAGAACCAGTTGAAGCTAATGAAGTAGGAACAATTTATTATACAAGCGGTACAACAGGAAAACCAAAGGGAATAACTCAAACACAAATAGGATATCCATTATCGTTAAATTGGACATTTAGAGGGCTTTACGATCTAAGACCAACTGATGTATGGTGGACAGTATCTGCATTAGGCTGGCCAGTATGGCCTATGGCTAATTTATATACAGCTCCTGTTTCTGGAATAACAGCTGTGCTATTTGAAGGATATATTGGATATAAGCCAGATCTTTGGTCTAGGATAATAGAAAGGTTTAACGTATCTCTTATATGGAGCTCTACAACTTCATTATATACATTGAAATCATTAGGAGAAGAATCAGTTAAAGCTGGCGATACATCTTCTTTAAGAATTGTATTAAATACTGGAGAAACTCTCAATCCTGGTTTCTTCAATTGGTTTAGGGAGCAATTACCAGATGTTTATATAGGAGATGCATATTGGTTTACTGAGCATTTATCTCCAGCAGCAGCAACACCTTATGGTTTAGGAGAAATACCATTTAAACCTGGATCAGCAGGTATTGAGTTCCCATTAAGTAAAGTAGTTATAGTTGATGATGATGGTAATCCATTACCTCCTGGGAAAAAGGGATATATTGTTTTAAAACCATATTCACCGGCATTAGGAAAGATGTGGAATGATCCCAATTTAGAAAGATATAGTAAAGTCTACACATCTAGATTCCCAGGATATGTTTTCTTTGGAGATTATGGATATATGGATTCTGATGGATATCTCTTCGTTTTAGGCAGAGCAGATGATGTATTAAAGCCAGGAGGAGAGAGAGTTGGAACAATGGAAGTAGAAAGCTTAATAGGAAACCATGAAGCAGTCGCAGAAGTAGCTGCAACAAGTATGCCTTCTCCAGATAATAAAGGAGAAAAACTTTTGATATTTGTTGTTCCAAGGAAGGGATATACTCCAGATGAAAATCTTTCAAATAAATTAAAAGAATATGCAAGGAATTCAGGTTTCATAATTGATTATATAATATTTGTGAATAAGTTACCGAAGACAAAGAGCGGTAAGATTATGAGAAGACTTTTAAGGGCAACTGTTAGAAATGAGCCATTAGGAGACATTTCAACTCTTGATGATCCTGCTGCGTTTGAAGATTTAAGGAAGAGGTATGAAGAGTTTAAGAAATCTATGTATGCATAATAACGGTGTTTTTTAAATGTCTCAAATAAATTTTTTAGATAAACCCATTTTTTCTTTTTTTGATTCAATATCTAATGAAAAGCCTAATGATTGTGCTTTAATCCAAATGGAAAATAGCCATTGTATAACGTGGAATCACATGAAAGAGATGAGTAATAAAATAGCTAATTGGATTAATTCAATTAGTAAAAATAGTCAAATACTTTTTGCCTGTCATAATACAGTTGATGCAGTTATAGGCTTAATAGGAATAATGAAGAGTGGCAATCCTGCAGTCCTAATAGATCCTTTAACAATATCTGAAGACTTGAAACAAGAAATTGAGGGTAAAAATATCAAAACAGCAGTAGTTTCATGGCAATTTTTTGAAAGGGAAAAAGAAACTTTGAAAAAAGAAGGAATCGAAAATGTTTTAATAGTCGATGGTCAAGTAAAAGAAGAAGAAAACATTAATATTTACTATATTAAAGATGTTTTATCTTTTGATAAAAACTATGAAAATAAAGATCTGAATTTAGATGATATCTCTGTTGTAATGTATTATGCAGGAATAGCAGGAAGGACAATGCAAACATATCATACTTATAGAGGTTTAAGTCATGCTGTTCAGGCATTATCAAAAACAATTAACTTTGATTTTATACCAAATTCATTAGTAATATCTCCAATAACTCATGTTTTAGGCCTTCAAATAAGTTTGCTAACTCCATTGTTTAATAAAGGAAGGGCAATAATGACATCAAGATGGGATTCAAAATTAACTATGAAAACTTTGAAACTTTATAATATAAACTTCATTTCTGCAGCTCCATTAGTTTTTGATTCTTTAATAGATTCTATAGAAAAAAGTAATGAGGACTTTAAAAACACGTTAAGATTGGGTATATCTGCAGGGGCTCCTTTAAAACCTGAAACTCAAGATAAATTTTACAAAATATTCTCAAGCCCATTAGTCCAGGCATATGGAATGACAGAGGCATGGGTTGTCTCATATCAACCAAAGGAATATTTCGAAATTAAGAATACATTAGGTCTTCCATTATATGGTGTAGAAATTAAAGTTGTTTCTCCAGATGATCCTAGTAAAGAACTTGGAAAAAATCAAGTAGGAGAATTATTAGTTAAATCGAGTTGGATCATGAAAGGTTATGAAGATGATAATGAAACTAAGAAGGCATTCTATAACGGTTTTCTAAAAACAGGTGATTTGGTATTAATTGATGATAAGGGTTTCTTATACTTTAAAGGAGTAAAGAAGAGGATGTTAAAATATAAGGCATACCCAATTTTTCCAAAGGATTTAGAATCTATTTTGCTTACTCATTATGCAGTAAAAGAAGCGTTTGTTTTTGGTGAAAAAGATCCTGATGTGGGAGAATTGCCTGTTGCAAAAGTAGTTTTAAAAGAAGATTATAAGGGAAAAATTAAGGAAGAAGAGCTAATAAATTATGTAAATTCTAAGGTAGCTTTTTATAAAAAATTAAGAAAAGTTTATTTTGTTGATTCACTTTGAAAAATCAATTTATTTTTTGATTTTATTTCCAAAGCCATGTAATCATTACTTGGATTTACAGGCCTATGAGCAATACCTCTAGGAATGATTAACATTTCTCCTTCTTTTAACTCAAAATTACCGCTTTCAGTTTCCCATGTTGCGCTACCTTTTAGGCATATTATTAATTCATCGTAATCCATATTTCTATGGAAAAATGGTAAACTAAACCTTCTCCTAGAAAATTCAATTGAAAGATTTTCACTCGAAACTAATCTTAAAGGGGGAATGGCCAAAGGGTCTGTCATATCTGGAGTTGTTATGTCCTTAAACGTTAATTTTTCTGCCTTTCTTGATGACTTCTTTATATTAAATTCCCCTCTTTCTATTTCTATATCAATTTCATCAGAAGTAATTTTTTCCTTTATGTTCATTTATATCACATTTAAAGTATAAAATTTAAAACTTAAAAATTTTACTAATATAACATTCTTTAATTATAAAGATTTTTTTATTATAAAAGTATATATATTTATCTTAATGACTTTAGCTGGGAATGAACATGGAAAAAGAGTTATTTAATGAGATCGACAAACTCAGAAATGAGGCTATTGGTAATTTCATTGATTTGTTAAAAATACCAGCAATTAGCCCAGATTATGGTGGAGAAGGAGAAATAGATAAGGCTAATAAACTCTTGGAAATCTTAGAAAGAGATTTTAATTTTGATAATATAGAAAAATATTATTCTACTGATAATAGGGCTAAAGAAAAGGTAAGGCCTAATATAATAGCAACATATAAAGGAAATAATGAAAAGGCCTTATGGATTATTAGCCATATAGATGTTGT
>DAXV01000031.1:0-1373 GCA_002506595.1 Acidilobaceae archaeon UBA158 | reverse complement strand
ACGGTAAATTGTATGCTAGGGGTTCAGAAGATAATGGCCAATCTCTTATATCATCTCTATATGCTGTAAAATCATTAATGGTAAGAAAAATAATTCCAAATATAACAATAAAGCTTGCATTTGTTAGCGATGAAGAGGCTGGATCTAAGTATGGAATGAAATATTTATTGCAAAATTATCCAGAAATTTTTAATAAGAATGATTATTATTTAATACCAGATGCAGGAAATAATAAAGGTTCTCTTATTGAAATAGCAGAAAAATCTATTCTTCAATTTAAATTAATTATAAAAGGAAAACAAGTTCATGCATCAACTCCTAATTTAGGATTAAATTCTCATAGAATAGCATTACAATTAGCAAGTAAAGTAGATAACATATTACATGAAAAATATAATGATAATGATGATTTGTTTGATCCACCATATTCAACATTTGAACCGACTATGGTTAAAAATAGCTCATCATCTCCTAACATTATACCTGGAAACCATGAAGTTACCTTCGATTCTAGAGTTTTGCCAAAATATAAATTAGATGATGTAATAAATGAAGTCAGAAATATAATAAAAGAGGTTGAGAAGGAAAATAAAAAAATAGTAGAAAACAAAGAATACCCACAAATAGAAATGGAAATAATTGATAAAATGCAATCTCCAAAACCAACGAGTCCTGATAATAAGTTAGTCGTTGAAATAAAAAATGCATTGAAAGAATTAAGAAATATTGATGCAAAAGTTGGAGGAATAGGAGGTATTACATTTGCATCGATTTTAAGATCTTATGGATATGAAGCAGTGGTTTGGTCAACAACAGATGACGTTGCCCATCAACCAAACGAATATTGTGTATTAGAGAACTTGTTTAATGATGCTAAAATATTTGCATCATTAATGATGAAACTAAGATGAGATAATGATTCGATATGAGAAAGATGAAAATTTAGAAAAAATTGTTAAATGTGTCATAGATAATCTAGGCATGGAATATATAAAGAAATCAAATATATACATTGTAAAAAGCTTTAATGCTAAAACAAAGGCAATAGCAAGGATATACTCTATACCATCGGCAATTAGATTTGCATTAGGAATCGAACCTATTTATGTAATAGAATTCGTAAGCGAGAAATTCGATAAACTATCATTTGAAGATAAAATTAAAGTTGTAATACATGAATTATTGCACATACCTTCTCATTTTACAGGAGGTTTGAGACCTCATGGAAAAATGGTAAATAAAAAAATCGTAAATAATTTATATAAAAAAATCGATTTAAATAAATGCAGTTAATTTAAAATCTATTTAATGGCTTTTGTCTTGATAATTCCTATTGTACTTGAAACAAGAATTAAAAGAGTTAGAATCAATAA
>DAXV01000004.1:25332-47956 GCA_002506595.1 Acidilobaceae archaeon UBA158 | reverse complement strand
GTTGCAGATTCTCCTTCAGACAAAATACCACCTTCTGCATTTAATTGTATGCATTAAAGAATAAATATATTTATCAAGAAAATATTTGTAAAATATTTTTAAAAGTTACTTATTTTTTATTAAAACATCTCCGAATTGTTCTCTAAGAACTCTCTTATTTGCTTTACCTGTTGATGATAGTGGAATTTCGTTTACTACAATTACTTTTTCTGGTAGCCACCATTTTGAGATAATTCCTTTATTAACAAAGTTTTGAATTAAAAAGTTATTGATTTCATCAGTATTTATTTTATCTTCCCATCCTTTTTTGGGTACAATTAAAGCAACAGGTCTTTCTACCCATTTTTCATGTTTGGCAGCTATTACAGCAACCAATGAAACTCCTGGATGTTGACTTATAGCATCTTCTAGCCTTAATGATGAAATCCATTCCCCTCCGCTTTTTATTACATCTTTGTCTCTATCCATTATTAATACTGAACCATCTTCAAACCAAACTGCTAGGTCTCCAGTATGGAACCAGCCATTAACCCATGCTTTTTCAGTTTTTTCAGGATCTTTATAATATTCTGGAGCAACCCATGGCGATCTCACAACGATTTCTCCTATAGTTTTTCCATCTTTTGGTACCTCATTCATATTTGGATCAACTACTCTTAAATCAACTAAAGGTATTGGATAACCTGTTCTTAGTTGTATCTTAAAAAGTTCATTATCATTCATTTTTCCATAGTATCTAACTGGTGGAAGTGCTAATGTAAGCACTGGAGCAGTTTCTGTTAAACCATAACCAACAACAACCTTTATACCTCTCTTGCTAGCAAGATATGCTAATCCTTCGGGAATTGCAGAACCCCCATTGATAAATAATATGTTGTTTAAATCATATTTATCACTATCTGGATCTGTTAATAACATATATAATATCGTTGGAACTCCTGCAAAATAAGTTACTTTTTCATTTTTTATCAATTCAAGGTAAACTTTGGTATTAAATCTTCCCGGATATACTTGTTTTTGTCCTAATAATGAAGAAGTAAACGGTAATCCCCAACTATATACATGATACATTGGGACAACGTGCATTATAATATCGCTTGATGACATCTTTATTTGTCCAAAAGAGGCAAAATGTAAAGCTGATGACATTGCATGCAAAACCATTGCTTTATGGCTATGATAAACCCCTTTTGGCATACCAGTTGTTCCACTAGTAAATCCCATAAATGCAGGTCTATCTTCGCTTAATACCGGAAAGTCATATTTGCCTTTATGTTCTTTAATTAAATCTTCATAATGATAAGCGGGCACCCCACCAATTTTTTGAGGAACAGAATCTGTATCTAAAACTATTACAGATTTAATTGATTTTATTTTTGAAGCGATTACTTCAGCTAATTGTAAAAAGTCAGCATGCGTTACCAATAACTTATCTTCAGCTGTGTTAAAAACATAAAGCAATTCATTTGGCGACAATCTTATATTAACTGGATGAAGAACTGATCCCATTAATGGTACTGAAAAATATAATTCGAAATGCCAATGTGTATTCCAATCTAATGTTGCCACTTTATCGAGTTGAGAAATACCAAGAGAACTTAAAGCATTAGCTATGTTTTGAACTCTATATGTAAAGTCTGAATAGGTATAGCGAAATACCCCTTTATTTGTCTTGTAAGCAATTTCTACATCTGGAAATAAATTATACATTCTATCATATATATATTTCAAGGTTACGTCATAACCTGGCCTCTCAAGAACTTTTTCTGGCATGGACACAGTATTGCATCCTCCTAATTATAATATGGAGATAAGCACATATAAATATTTTTATATGTCAAAATATTCGAAAAATAGTTATGGTTTTACTTTAAAATCTCACAAAAATTAACAATTATTAATAAACAAATGTGAATTATAATCTTAATTATTTCTTATTTATCTTAATGGTAATCTTTCATGAAAACTTAAGTTAAATATTTATAAACAAATTTAGGGGGTAAAGGAATTATATGACGTTGAATAAAATAGTTGAAAAATTAGGATATAATTACATAGCTAATGTATCAAGCATTAAAATTTATATAAATTCTAATTATAAGAGTTCATATATTATTTTTCAAAATGATTATCCTATGATATATTTAAGCAAAATTGATAAGAAATACGTTTTAATTAACAATTATTTTAACCTAGAAAATGAAAAGGAATATGAAGGTAAGATTTTATTGCCTGATAACTTTGATGAAATTGGTTATATTAAGTTTTATAAGACAAAAAACAACAATATAATTATAACAAAGGTTGAAGCAAATTTGAAATATACTTGGTATTTGATAGATTTGCACTCTTCTCTAAAAATCGATCCCATAAAGCCATTTATAGAAATTTTGAGTGAAATTAAACCCAAAATAATAGGTTTAATCAATTTATATACGGATCCGCTTTCATTACAAACATTTATTTCTCAAAGCTTTTACTATCCTCCATTAATATATGGTTATTATAATCAAGATTTTTTAAATAAATTATATAAAGGATTTTCATTAGGAATAACATATAATAATGATCCACTAAATTATTCTTTCGTGGAAAGACAAGAAATAACAATTATAAATATTATCAAAAAAATTATTGATATTGGGTTCTAATCTCTAATTGTCTCCAGCATTGAAAGCACCTGCCATATTCTTGTTCTTGCATGGAAAGGCATGTTAGGATCTTGGGATATTTCATCTAATGCCGAAATCGCATTTGCAGCCTTAACGCCTGCTGATAACTTTGCATCTCTAAGATATGTAAGAGCATTTGCAGCTGCCCTTCTTATGTTTCTAGGAACTGCTGTATCATTAACGATACTAGTTAAGATATTTATTGCCATTTTCAATTTTTCCTCAGTACTTGCTTGTACTGACATATTCCTCCCCCCACATATTATTAATTGAACGGTGCTTAAAACTTAAAATGCATATTTTTTCGGTTATCTACTTCACTCTTTGTACAAGCCTTTTATAGTTTTATGTATGGCATATTTTTAATAATCTGTAATTGAAAACTTCTTGTTCAGAATCTGAATGTTAAAATTAAGTATTGTTTCTAAGAATGTATAAAGAATTTTCGAACAAATAATGATCCTTAACTAAGCAGGGAATATTGGTTTAGATTCAATATTTATTTATTATTGCAAATTAATAAATGTGACATTTTATATACTTGCTAGCAATGAAATAATGAAGATGAATGCAATAAATCATAAACCTATAAATTCCTATAAGGAAGCCTTTAGGATAAGATAGACATCATTAAAATAGAAAAAGCTTGTAACTATAAGTTTTAAATCTTTGACATACCTGCAAATAAATGGTGCTGAGTAATGGCTAGGATAAAGAAATTGATATTGGACACAGCTGAGTTCCATCCATTGCATAAGATGTGGGTTAATTTAGCGCAGAACTTATCAAAAGAATATGGAGTTGAGCTTGAAGTAAAAAATGAGGATTATTTGTTTGCAATATCTTATGGAGATAAGGATGATATTGGTATGGCATGGTTACCACAATTATTTGCTGAACTAGATGATGGCAGAATATTGTTGGTTATAAGTCAATATCCCTTCGATCCTTCTACAACAAAACCAAGCGAAGAATTGGCTATAAAGGAAGCTAAGAAAAAATTGGATGAAATACAAAAATAAAATATACAATTTTATATAATTTATATGTAAATTATATTAAAAACTTTTATACTTATCAATTTTATTAAATAAAATCAGGCATAAATTATGAGTGATAAGGAAAAAGGTAAAAAATATTTAGAATTGTTATTAATAATTGGAGAAGGGCTTGTTGCTGTTATTATAGCTATAACTGTAATTATCGCATCTTTTCAAACGTTTGTTATGCTAGGGTCCATGATAAAAATTTCTATTCCAAATAAATCAGAGATCTTAGATTTAATCGATACAGCTATTCTACTATTACTAGCTTTAGATCTATTAAGAACTGTTATCATAGGAATTATGGAAAAGGAGATTCCGATAAAAAACATAATAGAGGCAGCTATGATAGTAATTGTAAGGGAAATGATAGTTAATACATTAATGAACAGTTCTCCAATTTATTTGGTATACTTATCTATATCTTTTGTGCTAATTTCAATATCAATGATATTTGTATCAAAGTATATTAATATTAAATAGTTTTGTTAACTCTTAAATTAAGCCAAACTGACGGCCTAGTTCTCTTAACAGCTTAGAAAATTTCATTAGTTCATTAAAATTTTGTGGGCTTTTTGGTAGAATTAATTCAACTATTGGTATTCTTACTAATCTTAATATGTTTTCCAACATTGCTTCAAATCCAGCATTCCCATTATATGGAGTATTTACAATCGAAGCCAATAAACCAAATGGTAAATCTTGGTTATACATTGCAAGAAGGTTTAAAAGATTTATTGCATTAATTTTTAAGCTGGATTTTTCTATATTACCCGTAATATATACATAAAATGCAAAACCTTTATTAGTTATTTTACATTTATTCCCCAATATTCTACAATCTATATAATCGACTGGAATATTGTTATAGCTATATATCTTTTCATTCCTTAGCTCTGTTATTAAATTGAATTCTATGTTTGAGTATTTATATAAGGACATGCTTCCTTGATTTGTAATTATTTTTGCAATTCTCCAATAATTTCTCTCTTGATATTCACTTAGTCCAAGAATTCTTAAAAGCTTTGAAGTCGAAAGAGGTGGATCTCTGCATCTTAATTTATTTTCTAAGCAGCTTTTTAATATTGCATTTGCACAATTAACTGAATTTTCAATAAAGCTATATGGAATTTTCATTTTTGCACCATCTAATTATAACTATTTCAAATCTATTTATTTTTATAATATTCAATAATATTATCTCAAGGGATCAAATCTATTGCTAAAGTATAAAGCTTGATCTTTAATAATGGAAAAGATTAATCCTTTAGTCTAGCTAATATAACTCCTATTATCATTATCAATAAACCTATAATTTCAAGATATTTGGGTAATCTCATATACAATATTGCTTGGATTATTGTTGTTACAACAGGTATTACATATGCAAAAATAGTAACTTTGCTTACTTTTTCAATTTTTAATAGATAATTCCATAAAAGGAATTGAAATGCACCTCCTATTGTAGAAATGTAAATTATGCTTTCTAACAATTTATACGATGGAATAAAATAAAATCCATTTTTAATAGAAAAAATATCAATAAGACCCATAAAGCCTGAACCTATGATAAATTGTGTTGCGTTTAAAGATATTGGATCATATTTTGATAATTTTCTATAATATATGCTAAAAAGTGCCCAAAAAACTGCGTTGATTAAAGTTAAAATCATGCCTATTATAGTGAACCCTTTTAATAATGTTATACCATAAATACCTAAGCCAAAAAAACCAATTATTAATCCTATTATTTCATAACTATTTGGCCTCTCATTTATTATGAATATAGCTAGTATGATGCTAAATAACGGCATTGTATAACTTAATACTGATGAAACTGCGGGAGAAACATATAGTAATCCATATCCCCAAAAAAGTGTGCTTGTTGATGTAAAAATAGACAATATTAAAACGTTTTTATCTATAATTAATTTTTTCCCGATAGCTAGAAGAATAATACCAGATATAAGGTATCTGATCATCATAAGTGTTGTTGGATTTGTATAGGTAACACCTAACTTTGCAAAAAAGTATAGAAATACGGAAGCAATAGTATATAAGGTAAATAATTCTGCAAATTCTTTTTTTATTTCTTTTCACCAAATTTATTGGATAACAAAAGATTTATAAANNTTAAAATTTTATAGAGAGTAAATACTCAAAGGTATGGGATTTTAATTCCTAGATTAGAATCATATTTTGAGAAAATTAAAATTTTCTTTATCATACAAATAAAATTCTGTCTCTTAAAGCGAAGAAAATAAGCATTAACCATATTATTAGAAAAATAGTTTTATAATAACTTTTATAAAAGAATATTTATAGATAATTTTGATAACTTTCTTTATAAGCTTGAACATTCTCTTATTTAAGGATTCGACTATCTCTATATGCAAAATTGATAAATAATCTTAAATTATTAATTTTATTTCATCTTATGGCTTATATTAAATTTCTCTCCTTAACTAACGTTAAGTTAAATTATAAATCAGTAATTGAATTCTTTTAAGCCTTCTCTTAATATTTTATCATTGGTGATAAAATGTCAGAAATAATAATTGGGAACCCAAAAACTCCCCGATGGTCTTCAATACATAGTCATATATCTGGTTTAGGATTAGATGAAAATGGTAAGGCAAAGCCAATTGCAGATGGATTAGTAGGTCAAACTCAGGCAAGGGAGGCATGCGGATTAATAGTTGAATTAATAAGAGAGGGAAAACTTGGAGGAAAAGGAATATTATTTGCAGGACCTAGCGGAACCGGTAAAACCGCATTAGCTGTTGCAATAGCTAAAGAATTAGGAGAAGATACACCATTTGTTTCCATAAATGCTAGTGAAATAATTAGCGCAGAAAATAAAACAGAATTTATGACCCAGGCATTCAGGAGGGCTATAGGAATAAGAATGAAGGATGTTAGAAAAATTATAAGTGGTGTCGTAACAGAAATAAAATATCTTAAGAAATCATCACCATTTTATCCTACACCTATACTAGGAGGAGCTAAAATAAAATTAGAAACAAAAGATGATAGCAAAGATGTTAGTGTAGGCCCAGAAATTGCTTCTCAATTCCAATCGCTAGGAATTAGAAAAGGAGATGTAATAATGATTGATGAGGAAACTGGAGAAGTTAGGAGATTAGGCAGAGTTAAGGAAAAGAGCACAATAGGATTTGATATAGATACTGAAAAGCAAATGGAGATGCCAAGTGGAAAAATACAGTCAACAAGAGAAATAGTGAGGACTTTTACACTTCATGATATAGATGTTTCAATAGCTGCCCAGAGAGTAGCGTTTTCAATTTTTGGCTTCTTGTCAGAAGAAAGAGGAATTGATGATCAAGTAAGGAAACAAACAGACGAAACTATAAGAAAAGTAACTAGTGAAGGTAAGGCTCAATTAATTCCTGGAGTTCTATTTATTGATGATGCGCATATGTTGGATATAGAAGCATATAGCTTTTTAACAAAGGCTATGGAAAGCGAATATGCCCCAATAATTATCTTGGCAACAAATAGAGGTATAACAACAATTAGAGGCACAGATGAAAAAGCTCCTCACGGCATGCCGAAAGATTTATTAGATAGATTGCTAATAATATTAACAAAACCATATACTGAAGAAGAGATTATGAATATTGTAAAGATTAGAGCAGATGAATTAGATATTCCATTAACTGACGATGCTGTTAAGCTATTAACAAAAATTGGATCAGAAAGAAGTTTAAGATATGCTTTACAACTTTTAGATCCAGCTAAGGTAATTTCAACAAGGAGGAACTCAATTAAGGTAGACGTTCAAGATGTGGAAGAGGCATCAAGGCTATTCTCTGATGTTAATGAAAGCACACAATTCCTTGAGAAATACAAAGATCTAATGTTAAAGTAATTTTTATGTTAAATATCCAAATCTTCTTAAAAATTCACTCATTGACTCTATTAAGCCTTTGTTAAAAAATGGTTCAATACTACTTGAAATTCTTAACAATGGTGCACCTTCAATTTTATTTTTAATTAAAGATTCCTTTAGCATGTTAAGCATTTCGTCAGTTAAACCAATTGTATAAATAGTATGTTTACTTTCTTCTCTTCTAACTATATCATTAACACCTTCTAGATCTAAACATTGTGATGCAGCTACAACCATTGTTGCAATTTTTGTTACAGGTACTCTTTTAAGATATCCTTTAATTCCTCCAGACGCGATGTAATCCATAATTGATTTATTATCTGGTAAGAATTTTACAGTTTCAATTCTTATTCCTTCTTTTTCTGCTTCATTTTTGAGCCATTCAACTCTCTCATAACTGCTTTCACTATTGCTTTTTGCAACAATTTCTATGCTATTTCCAGCTAAGTAAGATCTATCTGGTAAGTAAAGTATGTTTTCTGAATTAACCTGGATTTCAGCCATTAAACTATTTTCAAGTTCATCAATAATATTTTCTGGTAGCTTTGATGTTAATCCTATAACTAAGAGACTAGGTATTATTGCTATTATTCCTCTGTTTTTTTGATATGAATCAGTTATGAATATAGACAAATTATCAATTCTATCTCCTTTAGGAATTTCAGCAACTCTCTCATATTCATATATTTCGTTAAAATTAAATGATCCAACTATTGTGTTATATATTGGTATTTCATCTATACTTGGTTCATGAAGGCTCTTTAAAACGAGCGATACTCCGTTAGGTTGCTTTAATGAAGGTTCAATGTCAAAAAATTGTATGTTTTCGTTTATAATTCTTGATTTTAAATACAACCTTTTTAATATTGATGTGCAATCTTCTATAGTATTGTTCACTGTTTACACCTAATCCTCTAACTCAGGTTCTTCAACTACTCTTTTACCTGTTATAACCTGATCTATGCTATGTATAACGCACCCTAATGACTCTAGCATGTCTTCAACTTTATCAAAAGAAATATCTGCTCCTTCTATGGTAATGTTAAGTGTTGCAGTTTCTACATCTAATTCTTTAACAGTTATATTGACTCCATCTATTCCATTAAGAGATGCTATAGATTTTGCTACATCTATTATAGATGGTCCTTTTATTGGTTTCATGACGTCGAGAACTAATCTTCTTAGAGGTGCGCTCAATTTAATCCCTATTGATTAATTTAGTGGAAGATTATTAAATTTTTAGAGAAAATTAGAGAAATAAGTAGTAGAGTGAGGAAAGTGGTTCAAGGAAAGGCAGCTATGAGAAGTAGCGAAAGCATAGCAGCTGATATTTTGCAACAGTTAGGATATAAAATAATAGATATGCATAGAAAAGTAATGATAAATAATATTGAGATCTCAGACGTTGATATAGTTGCCGAAAAAAATGATGTTAAATATGCTGTTGAAGTAAAGGCAGGGCCTGCAGATGTTTCTTCTATTAGGCAAATTTATGTTAATTCAAAGCTATTAAATATGGTGCCTATGATTATTTCAAGAGGTTTAGCTGATGAAAAAGCCGAAGAATTGGCGAAAGAATTAAACGTTTATTTTATTTCGTTATCTGACCAAGTAATAACTAATCTAGATGAAATCTATGCTTCAGTAAAGGAAGCTTTAGTAGATTTTTTAAGTGATTTCTTTAAGTTTGTTACTAAATGCGATATGCTGGAAGAAAAAGATCTAAAGCTAATATATTCAGTTGCTGTTTCAGAAGACGTTATTGAGGCATCAAAAATTTTTGGAACATCATTAGAAGATTTTACAAAATTCCTTTCTAATTTGCATAATAGAGGTATTTTACCAAGCGGAAAATATGAGTATATCTCATTAATATCGAAACTCATGTTAATCTTTTGTAGCATTAAAGACAAAATTAACACAAAGTGATTTTTCATTATAAATTATAATGAAGCTATGTTGATATATTAAAATTTAGTAAAATAGTTAATTTATTAATAGCTTATATTTTTCGCATTTAGATAAGCAATGTGGTGGAAAGCATGAATAGTTCAAAAATTAAAAAACCGGAACTATTTAATGAAGGAAATAAAAAAATAGAATTTGCAGAAATGCACATGCCAGTTGTTATGAAAATAAGAGAAAAATTCTTAAAAGAAAAGCCATTAGAAGGCGTAAAAATATCTGCGGCACTACATGTTACAAAAGAAACAGCAGTTCTTATAAAAACATTATCTTTTTGGGGAGCAAATATATTTCTATCTCCAAGTAATCCATTATCAACTCAAGATGATGTAGCAGCTGCATTAGCTAAAATAGATAATATAATTGTTGAAGCATGGAGAGGAATGAGTAATGAAGAATACTTTATGGCAATTAGGGATGCAGCTAATTTCAAGCCAGATATTGTTATAGATGATGGTGCAGATCTTCATATAACTCTTCATGAAGAAATGCCGAAAATAGCAGATAATATTATTGGAGGTAATGAAGAAACGACTACTGGAGTTATTAGATTAAAAGCTTTAGAAAAAGAAAATAAATTGTTATACCCAGTAATTGCAGTAAATAACGCTTTAACTAAGTTTTTGTTTGATAATAGATATGGAACGGGACAAAGTTCTATAGATGGTATATTGAGGGCAACTAATATTCTCATTGCTGGTAAAAGAGCTGTTGTTGCTGGATATGGATGGGTTGGTAGGGGAATTGCATTAAGGCTTAAAGGTATGGGTGCTAGAGTAATTGTAACAGAAATTGATCCCATTAAAGCCCTAGAAGCAGTTATGGATGGATTTGATGTAATGCCAATGGAAGAAGCTGCAAAAATAGGCGATATTTTCATAACTGCAACAGGAGATATAGATGTTATTAGAGAGGAACATATGCTAAATATGAAAGATGGAGCTATATTAGCTAATGCAGGTCATTTTAATGTTGAAGTAAGTGTAAAAGATTTGGAAAAAATTAGCGATTCCAAAGAAGAAGTAAGAGAAAATACTGTGAAATATACTTTAAGAAATGGAAAACATTTGTTCCTCTTAGGTGAAGGAAGATTAGTTAATTTAGTTGCTGCAGAAGGGCATCCAAGTGAAGTTATGGATATGAGTTTTGCCAATCAAGCTTTATCAGTTTTATACTTAATAAATAATAAAGGAAAACTTGAGAAAAAGGTTTATAATGTACCATTAGACCAAGACCAATACGTTGCTAAATTAAAGCTTGAAACTATGGGTATAAAGATAGATGAATTAACTCCAGAGCAAGCAAAATACTTAGAAAGCTACAAATGAGGTTTAGGAATTGCAAAGTTGGTTGATATTATTAATAGTATTCATAGGATTTTGGTTTATATTATATGCATTGGGGAAAATATTTAAGCCTAAAAAGATTAGCATATATCCATTAGTATTAATTGCAAGAACAGGAATTAGTATGGAGCCTATACAAGATAGGAAGAAAGCAAGAGCAATTTCAATTTTTGGCTATATATCTCTTGCAATTTCAATTGGCTTAATGGCATATTTTTATTATATAGTTGGATCAACTTTTATGGCAAAATACATTTCGCCATCTTCTAACCAAGTTGCTGGATTTGTTCCTCTTATTCCAGGAGTAACGATTAGTATAGATCAACTAGTTTATTTCTTAATTGCAATTGGAATAGCTGTCATAGTTCATGAATTGTTTCATGCTATTATAGCGAGAGCAGAAGGAATTCCAATTAAAGATGCTGGTTTCTTTCTTTTGGCATTTATACCTGCAGCATTTGTTGAACCCGATGATAATAAGATGAAACAAGCACCATTAAAATCTAGGCTTAAAGTATATTCAGCAGGCGTAACAATAAATCTAATATTAGGAATAATATTTTTGTTATTATTTATTTATATTGCACCAAAGCTATTTGCTGGTGTAAGTTTGGTTAGTGTTTTGCCTAATTCGCCAGCATATATGGCCAATTTAAAACAAGGAATGACAATATTATCTGTAAACGGTACTTCTACTTTATCATTACAATCATTTATAAATGTATTAGATAAATATGGTGCAGAAAGTAATAATACTGCAGTAAATCTTTTACTAACAGTAAAATATAATGGAATTATACAAAATATTACTGTATTTAAACCTACTGGAGTTCCTCATCTTGGAATTTCTGTTATACAATCATTTAAACTTGCCTGGCTAATTTCTATAATTTCTGCATTATATATAATAAATTTGGGATTAGCTTTAGTGAATGCCGCTCCCATTGCAATACCATTACCTGGAGGTATGATACAAAGCGATGGAGGTTATATATTTATGGAAACTATTTCAAAGATAGGCAAAAAGTGGGCCCAAGCAGGTATTATAATTGAAATAATTACTATTCTTTTAATATTAAGTCTCTTAACATTTTATCCAATAAGACTGCCTTAATAAATAAAATTTTAATTTTAAGAATTATAAAGTTTTAAGTTATAATTAATCTATTATATTTTTCTAATTATAAATTTTTGGAATTTCTTAACAGTAAAATATATATGAAATTTTCAACAAGAATTATTAATTTCTTAATAACAAAGATATTTAGGGTGATTAAATATTGGGTAGAGGCGTTAAAATAGCAGAAGCTGTGATTCTTATAATAATAGCAATAGTTGCATTCAGTTTATATGTATATAATGCAAGTTATTATTTAAATCCATTAACACCTAAAAATAGTTATTTAAAAACTAATCCGTTTAAAGTTCAGTTAATATATAATGTAAGTGAAAATATTTTTTTAAACGCAACTCCAGAATCAGGTTGGATACAAATAATTGCAACATTAAATAAATATAATTCAACATATGATACTTTAAGCACGTCAATACTTAATTTTGGAGGCAGTAGTGGAGTCGTACAAGCGTTATATTATTCAACTGGAGTTAATCTTGTTTCAGATACTAATATACCTTTTATAGCTAATACAACTCTGTTATCAAATTCTAGTAAAGAAATATTTTATAATGGGACAAATATAATTCCAGTTGCATTCCAAAATCTTACCTATAAAATAAATCAAAATGGAACTAATTATATTGCTACTTATGGTCAATACTATGATCTAAGTTCTGGTATATTGGTTTATAGGGCTTTTTCATTAACCGCAAATAATACATTAGTAGCTAATGGAAGCATGATATTGCAAAAAGTTAACTACTTAAGCAATAGCAATACAATCTTAAATCCAGTTATATATGATATCATTTTGTTGCTATTAGCAGTAGTTGTTTCAGTAAGTTTGTTTGGAGCTGTTTTATTATTATCAAGCTAATTCTACTTCAATAGGATAATCATCTTTTAGAATCCAGGCTTTTATTCCTTTTTTTGAAATTATAACCCATGGTATTGGCCACATTTTCATTCCATTAATATCTTTATTGCTTGGTATTGGCATACCATAAGGATGTGTATGATATAAAGAAACTACATTTAGTTTATAGTTTTCCGCTATTATATGCGCAACTACCATATCGTATGGATTAGCTAGAAATTCTACTTTACTTTTTAATATGTTTTCTACGGGCATCGCTATTATAGGATAAATAATATTATCTTTAGTTGTTCCAATTAATACACCAGCGCACTCTTCTTCAAATTTTAGTAACAAATTTAAAAAAATTAATAAATTTTTTAGCATTATTTTCATTTTGTCTCACTTTAGATTAATTATATTCGCGCTGAATGATGGGATCTTAACAATTGCAAAACTGGGAGAATTTAATAGTCCTGATGCATCTCCAGGATTTAAAATTAAAATTCCATTAATAAAGTCTAAATAAGGCTTATGAGTATGTCCAAAAAGAACAGCAGAATAAACTTTTGATTTTGCTACTGATTTTGCTATCTCAACTGTTTTTTCATATGAGTTAAATCCATGAAATATAAACAGTTTATGTTCGTCTATTTTTAAAATCATAGGTTGCTCTTCTAATGTAATCTTATAATCATCAGCAATTCTTTTTAAAAATAGTTTATCTCCATCATTGTTTCCAAAGACTGCATATATTTTTATGCCTTTCATTTCTTCTCCTAATTTTTTCAATGTAATTGGGGATACAAAATCACCTAGATGAATTAAAGTATCAATATTATATTTTTTCATTTCATTAATTATTTTATCTAAGTTAACAAGATTATCATGTGTATCACTAATTACCCCTAAAATCATTAAATTCACCAAATAATTTTATTTATGAGAAGTTAATATTTTTATCGAATATGTTTATAAATTAATAAAATATTTTTTAGTATATATGTGTTTTAACTAGGATTCTTATTATACATTGATAAATACAAAAACCTCAATTAACATAAAAAACTTGGTGAACAGGTTGAACAGTATATTAAAAAAGCCGAATAGTAAAGTTTTGCTGATGGGTAATGAAGCCATAGCAAGAGGCTTTATAGAAGCGGGTGGTGGATTTGCAGCGGCTTATCCAGGAACGCCATCTACGGAAATTGTTGAAACTCTTGCAGAAGTTGCCTCATATTTAGGTATACATGTAGAATGGAGTGTCAATGAGAAGGTAGCTTTAGAATCTGCATATGGAGCATCTATATCTAATGTAAGAGCATTAGCTGCTATGAAGCATGTTGGATTAAATGTTGCAGCTGATGCTCTTGCAAGCATTGCTTATACTGGTGTAAGAGCGGGTTTGGTTATAGTTTCTGCTGAAGATCCAAGCATGTGGAGTTCTCAAAATGAACAAGATAATAGATATTATGGCATGTTAGCATATGTGCCTGTTATAGATCCAAGTGATCCTCAGGAAGCTAAGGATTTAACTAAGCTAGCATTCGAATTAAGCGAAAAATTATCTCATCCAATTTTGATGCTTCCAACAACTAGGGTTTCTCACACAAGATCTAATGTTATATTAGGAAATATTACTCCACCAAGAACTAAAGGGAGCTTTATTAAAGAAAATAATAGATTCGGATTAGTTCCTGCAAATTCAAGAAATTTAAGAGATAAATTGATTAATAAGTGGAGCATTATAAAAGATAGCTTTGAAGAATTTGAACCATATAATAGGATTGAAAATAAAGAAAAAGATAAGATTGCAATAATTTCTTCAGGATCATCTTATCAATATGCTAGAGAAGTTAATGAAGAAGTAGGAAACTATAGGTTAATAAAAATATCTACACCATATCCTTTGCCTAAAAAATTCATATTAAAAGGGTTAGAAGATGTGAAAAAAGTGTTAGTTGTTGAAGAATTAGAGCCTGTAGTAGAAAATCAATTAAAAGAAATAATAAATGAAGAAGGTCTCTCAGTTAAGGTTGATGGAAAGTCTTATGTAGGCTATGCTGGTGAAATGACTTTAGAAAGAGCAAGAAAAGCAATAAGAGAATTCTTAGGATTACCAATAAACCAAACTGCATATAAAAAATTAGATATTAAATTACCGCTAAGACCCCCATCATTCTGCCCAGGATGTCCGCATAGAGGAACATTTTATGCACTTAAAAGAGCAGTTAATTCATTAATGTTAAAGCCGATATATAGTGGTGATATAGGATGTTATAGTTTAGGAATAAATTCACCTTATGATGAGCAAGATATAATATTAGAAATGGGAGGTAGTATTGGAGTAGCAAATGGATTAGCCCATGTATCCGAAAATCAAGTCCCTATAGCAATTATAGGAGATTCTACTTTTTACCATGCAGGTATACCAGGTTTAATAAATGCAGTATATAATAAATCTCCAATTTTGGTTTTAGTATTAGATAATAGGACAACAGCTATGACCGGAGAACAGCCAGATCCTAGCTCGGGTATTACTGCAACAGGTGAAGAAACAAAAATTATTGATATCGCAAAGGTAGCAGAGGGTATTGGTATAGAAAAAGTAATAGTTTTTGATCCATTTAATATTAAGGAATCGACAAATATGCTAAAAGAAGCATTATCTTATGTTGTTAAAGAAAGAAAACCAGCAGTAGCTATTGCCAAAAAGGCTTGTGCACTAAATGCAGTAAGAATTGCAAACAAAATACACATTGAAATACCAATTTATCAAGTATTAGAAAATAAATGTACTGCATGCGGAATATGTTACAATGCATTTGCATGTCCTGCTATTTTTGTTAAGGATGATAAAAAAGCTTGGATTGAGCCAAGCTTATGTACAGGATGTGGGGTATGTGCAGAAACTTGCCCATATGATGCAATTAAGCCAATTAAAGTTATAGATAAGAGGTGGGATAGCGTATGGCAATGAAGTCAAAACTAAACATAGTTATATCAGGCGTTGGAGGTCAAGGTATAGTTACGCTTGCAAGAATAATAGGTGAAGCAGCAGTAAAAAATGATGTTAAAGTGTTGATAGCTGAAACCCATGGATTAAGCCAAAGAGGGGGATCTGTAGAAGTTCATGTTAGGTTAGGCAATGTATATGCACCTTTAGTTCCAAAAGGTGAGGCAGATGTTTTGCTATCGATGGAACTTATAGAGACAGCAAGAAATATTGATTATTTAAATACAAATGGTTTAGTAATATCATCTGATGTCATATTAAGACCTCCAATTCCTGGTGTAAAAATACCTAAAAAAGATGAAATCATAAAAGAATTTGAAAAGAATAATATAAGATACTATTTAGTACCTACAAAAGAATTAGCTGAAAAAATTGGCAATTATCAATCTGAGAATATGATATTGCTTGGTTCCTTATATAAATATAGTGAAATAAACAAATTTATTGATATGGACTCCATTAAAGATTCAATAAAAACAATGAGAAATCCAGAAATAAATTTAAAGGCATTTGAATTAGGTAGCAACCTCTGAATTTTCTAATGGAATATTTGGTTCAACTTTAATATCATATCCATAATAGCTTGAAAAACCAGTTATTTCTCTTAAATCATTTAGTAATATTCTTCTCATTGAATTTAATACGATCTTTTCTAATCTGGATTCATCATCATCTCCTAAGCTATTGTACCTTTTTTCAATATCACCTAATTGTGATAACAATTCCTCAACATTTCTAGCAATAAGCTTATTTATATGCAAATCTAATATGTTTTCCAAGTCTATACACCATAATTAATGTTGTCAAATAGAATTAAAACTAAGTGTAAGAAAGTATTACCTATACTTGTAATTCACTTTTTGATGTTATCCATTTAGCGAATTTATATGTAGCCATCGACCTATGCGAGTACTTATTTTTCTCTTCAATATCCATCTCAGAAAATGTCTTATTAGAATTTAATGGTATAAATATAGGGTCAAATCCGAACCCTTGATTACCTCTTGGTTCAAATGCTATATTTCCTTCAACAATTCCATTAAATAATTTGTAACCTTTCTCATCTACATACACAAGGCTTGTTTTAAAAATTGCATATCTATCATTAACTCCTTCCATTAGTTTAAGTATTCCTTTTATGCCTATAGTTTGAAAAACGAAGCTTGTGTATGCTCCAGGGAAATTATTTAATGATCTTATATATAGGGCAGAATCATCAACTAATAATGGCTCTTTAATGATTTGATATGCATTTAAAGCAGCAAAAATTGCTATTTTGTCTATGTCATTATCTTGTATTTCTATTTTTTCAACGTTACATTTCTTTAATTTTATATTAAAATCATTTAAAACAGCTTGGATTTCCTTTATTTTTCCTTCATTATGCGATACAATGCAAATGCTAACTTTTCCAAACTGTTCTTCTTTCTCCAACATAACGACCCCTTAATTCTATCTCCTTGGCTCTTTTAATGATTTTATTTCCTGTTTCTTCTCCAATTTCATCCAAATAACCCTTATAGAACTCTTTCATTATCTTATTTGATATTGATGCATGAGTACTTTCAACAGCCCTTTTATATAAATGTATATCAACTGCTTTATCTTCAATATTTGTTGAATATACAGATAATCCAAAATCTATTATAAATAATTTATCATTTCTAACTATAATATTTGAAGTTGTATAATCATTATGTATAATATTTGCTTTATGTATTTTTGCTAATTCTCTACCAGCATAATACGAAAAAGTAATATATTTTTCATGATTACTAAGCAAGAGATCTTTTAATGTATTTCCTTCAATATATTCCATTATTATTATTCCTACAGATGGATAAACTGCATATAACTTAGGAACATTAATGTTGCTTGCATATGCAGTTGCTAATATTTTTGCTTCCCTTCTAGTTCTTTCATATCTCAAATAATTATCTAAGTCATCATGCATATAACGTTTCTTAACTCTTATCTTGTAGATTGCCTTTGTATTTAAAAAATCTCCTAACCTTATTTCAGACTCGGCCCCTCTTTTTATTAATTGTAATTTTAGAAAATTTTCAATTTTAATTATATCATCGAATAATACCAAGGTATTTCTACCTCATCTAATCTCCATCTTTGATTAATAAATGCATTTTCAGGCTCAATAGTTATATTATGTTTTAATTCTAAAAGTGCAGTCAAAGCGATCATTACACCATTATCTCCAGCATATTTGAATGGAACTGGTTTATATGATGCATTTTGATTTTCAGCCATTTTAGTTAGTTTTTCATTAAGTAATTTATTTGCAGCTACCCCTCCTGTGAGAATAACTTGTTTCTTATTTGTATGGGCAACACATCTTTCAGTAACTTCTGCAATAGAAGAAAATGCTATTTCTCTAACAGTAAAACAAATATCTTTTATATTGTATCCTTTTTCTTTTAATCTTATTGCAAATGTTAATAAACCTGAATAAGAAACGTCTTGCCCTTTTACAACATAGGGAAATCCTTTTATGAAGTTTCCCTTTTCGGCGCAGATATCAACTACATGGTCTCCATTTACAATATATGGTGGTCCTAATTTAACCTCCCTAGCAAATGTATCTAATAGGTTTCCTAAGGCAATATCAAGAGTTTCACCAAAAATTCTATATCTTCCATCTACATACGTTGTTACTATTGAATTTCCTCCAGATACATATAAAATTACAGGATCTTTCATATTTGTTAAGTATCTTGCTATTTCTAAATGTGCAATAGCATGATTAACAGGTATTAATGGTTTATTATATTTTGCTGCTAACGCCCTTGCAACTGATGCTCCAACTCTTAATTGAGGTCCCATACCTGGGCCCAGCGCAACACCAATTCCATCTATATTATTTATAGAAATTTTTGCTTGTTCTAGAGCTTCTTTAATAGCTTCAGCTGCAACATCAGAGAAAAAACTAGCAACTTCTCTTGGTAAAATACCGCCTTTTTTTGGAATATAATTTTTTCTAGAATCTCCTATAATACCTTTATTTTCATCAAAAACTCCAACACCAAAAGTGTGTGCAGTTGATTCTATTCCTAATGTAATCAACTACATTCACTTTTTGACTACAAATTCTGTATATCCACAATAACCGCATTGATATCTTTCAACAGGTTTTAGATGATGAGCCATTATGTTACCACATCTTGGGCATTTTTTATTCTTTAATGATACGCTTTTACTATTATAGTCAACTTCATATAGTGTATGTATGTATGCCTTTGGTTTTTCTTTTGCCATATTTCTCACCCTTCTAATGTATATCCTCCATTTCTATCAACTATGTATTTTAATTCATACTTTTTAGCGAATTCTGGTGTGTTATAAATATGTATATGTACATTAGAAATTCCTTGGCCATATCTTGTTTTTATTGATTTTACAAATACTTGAGAAATATCTTTTCCATATGCTTGAGATAAAACTTTTCTTAATGCAATTCTAGAAGGGGTCGATTTAAGTTCATGATGTACGATACCATTAATTTCTAATCTTTCCAATAATTTGTTTTCTTTTTCTTCCAATACTTCTAACCATACTTCATTATCTATATTGATTTTCTTTGACATGTTCAACACCTTTAATGATTTTCACTATTTTATAGCTTATTTTTTTAGCTTAAAAGCGTTTTGATGTTTATTCAAAATAAAAAACGTATTATCTAAAAAAACCTAGTAATATTTGGGTGCTTATAATGCCTCAAATATGCCCTGGGTTTATTAAGGAACCGCAAGTTTTGAGGATAGAGGATATTAGATCTTATGAAATAAATAATGTAAGTAATGGAATACCCTTATTGCTTCTTATGGAAAATGCAGGAAGAGCTGTTGCAGATGCAATAGAATGTAAAATTGGCGATTTAAAAAATAAAAAAATTATTGTTTATGCTGGTAAAGGTGGTAATGGAGGAGATGCGTTAGTCGCATCTAAGCATTTAGCTTTAAGAGGTGCTGATGTAACAATTTATCTATTATATGATTATAATTTAGTTGAACATCAAGATACTCTAGTAAATTTAAAAAGCTTAATAAATTCAAAAATGATAAAAATTGTTCACTTTGATGATCCATCTCAATATAAACCGCAAGATGCTGATGTATTAATTGATGGAATATTAGGCATAGGTGTCAAGGGTAAATTAAGAGAACCCATTGCTAGCGCTTTAAAAGCGTTCAATTCTTCAACTGGTTTAAGGGTTGCTATAGATGTCCCAACAGGAATAGATCCTGAAACAGGTTTTATCGCAGAGGGTTCTGCAATAGTCGATTTAACAATAACTATGCATTCATTAAAGCCTGGTTTGCTAAAAGAGGAAGTAAAACATTATGCTGGAGAAATTTTAGTTGCAGAAATAGGATTAATAAAAGATTCAGAAATATTTGCTGGTCCTGGGGATGTATTATTTAGAATACCAAAGAGACCTAAAAATGCAATAAAAGGTGGTAACGGGAAAGTATTAACTATAGGTGGATCATATCACTATTTTGGAGCACCATTTTATGTATCGTCAGCAGCATTATTATCTGGTGCAGATTTATCATTCTTAGCTTCACCGGAAAAAGTTGCATATGCAGCTGCGCAAAACAATCCTGGTATTATACCATTTCCATTAAATGGAGATTATCTAAATAAAGATCATATTACTTTATTATTAGAAGAAGCAAAAAGAGTTGATGTTATAGCAATTGGTCCAGGTCTTGGCAATAAAGAGGAAACTAAAGAAACAGTTATTGAATTAATTAATTCTCTAAAAGGAAAGCCAATTGTAATAGATGCAGATGCACTTAAAGCATTAGCAGATGCAGATATTAAGCTATGGGATAATGCAATTCTAACACCTCATAGAGGTGAGGCCGCCTTATTAGCTAAAAGAGAAGGAGATCCTGAAGATTTAGCTAAGGAAATCTCCAAAAAATATAATGCAACAGTAATAGTTAAGGCTCCAATTGATGTAATTTGTTCTCCTAAAGGAAAGTGTAGATATAACAAATCAGGTCATCCGGCTATGGCAGTCGGAGGGACAGGTGATGTTTTAACTGGTATAATATCTGGATTCTTAGCTAGAAGAATTGCACTAACTAATGATCCAGACGCATTAAACGTTGTTGCTGCTTCAGCATATGTTTCAGGAAGGGCAGGCGAAATTGCAGTTAAAAATAAGGGACAAAACATTACGGCAGTTGATGTCTTAAATAGCATACAAAATGTATTAAAAGAAATAGAAGAGGAATATACTCATGGATCAGGATGATTTAATAAATAGATATGAAGCAACATATGATGGATACGATGAGCTATATGGAGAAGAACAAAGAAACAAATATAATTTATTGTTTTCAAAAATAAAACCCTATGGAATTGTTGCAGATATTGGATGTGGAACCGGTTTACTCATTGAATATTTTTATAATACTGGTATAATTTATAATATAAATAAATACATATGTTTTGATTTAAGTATTAACATGCTTTCAATCGCATATGAAAGAGTAAAAAAATTTTGCAAAGATAAATGCTTAGTTTTAATGGGAAATGCAGAAAAATTGCCTTTTAGAGATAAAAGCATTGATTTCTTATTTTCATTTTCTGTTATTAACTTATTGAATGACCCTCAAGATGCATTAAAAGAATTTAAAAGGGTTAGTAATAATGTATTTATAAGTTATGTAAAGAAACTTAGGCATGTAGATATACATGGAGAGATTATAGGAGAAGAATATAAAGATTTAATATTTAAGTTATAATTAGTTAATTTTTGCCTTGCAATTGCTAATTAACCAAGGTGGCATAATGTATAAAGATGCAAATGGACCATTTTGAGAAAATAACGAAATTATATATGAATTGCAAATTTTATTTTCTCTTCTATTACAGCAGGCAAAAACTGGCTTTTGTGCTAGTTTGTTTATATAAATGTTAATGTTTACCCCTGGATATATTTCTACTGTAATAGTTGCTTCATAATTTTCTTTAGTCTTTTTAGTATAATCTATCCAGGTTCTGGGAAGTCTCACTCTTATCTCCCACTATTTATTATATATGCAAAACCTTATATTGTTAAACATATTTTTATTTGATAATTATTTCATGAAATAACTTTTATATTTTGATTATTTCTTCATTAATTATCGGTCTTCTATCTCTTGTTGGATGTGATTCTAATATTTTAATTTCATGGCCTTTAAGGTAATAGATTTCATTTGGATTAATCTTAATTATATTTCCTTTAATATTTACTTCAGCCCATTTTATTGTTCCATCTTTTGTAATTTCTTCATACCATCTTTTATCATTTTTTGATAATCTTACAAATCTATTCTTTGTCTGTATAGCGTCTTTGAATGATGCAGGACAAAAATGTACATTGATGTTTGAATTTTTTCTAGCCCATTCCAATACTTTTAATGCTGCTTCTAATGAACCCTTAGCTGTGAAGGGTCTATTATTGTCTTCATTTAAGCCCATCGAAATTAATGCTCTTGCATTTGGTTCAACAAATTCCATTTCATCAAGATTAACAAAACTGCCGCCGTATTTTTCTACGGTCTTAATTACATCAATAGCCCAAGCCTCTAAACCTTTAGCAATTGGTATTTCAGCACCAACCCTCATTTTTGTTAGTTTAGATGCATACGATATTGCTATTTTATAATCGTCTTTAACTGG
>DAXV01000004.1:20007-25303 GCA_002506595.1 Acidilobaceae archaeon UBA158 | reverse complement strand
GCATATCTACCGCTTGTATATAAATGGATATGAAATTCCTTTCCAAAATGTCTTTTGAGCATTTTAATGATTTTAACTGTCCTAGGAAACACTGCTAATGGGTCTCCTCCTGTTATGCTTGCTCCAATAGCTCCTTGCCTTTCAATTTCTATTATCAAATCTTTTAGGTCTGTAATTCTTTCTTCATTAACAAATATAACATCTTTTCCGAACCTGTCTTTACTAACTGGGCAATAAAGACATGAGTCCCCACATATTCCAGTTATAAAAATTACTGATTTTAATCCTGGAAAGCAGAGTTCACACCCTTTTTCCATTTTACCTATTATTAACCCTATTTTATCGTTTCCTAGTATTTTGTTTTCTTTTAACATGTAGACCTCCTTACTAAAATTTAATACATACCAGTACTAATATATACACAGATAGAGATAATAAAAATAGAGTATATAGATGTGATTTGATATGGGAATAGTAGCAAGAAAAGTACAGAGGTTGGGGGCATCATCATATGTTATAACTTTGCCTCATACATGGATTGAGGCTAATAATATAAAGCCTGGCGATACAGTTTATATAATAGACGATGATAACAAACTCTCTATAATACCTTTTCAAAAAGATGAAGAAAAAAACAAAGTAGTTTATGAGATGGATTTAAGCAAGATACCTATACCAGAAATAGCATCTTTAGCTATATATTGCCTTTATGTACACAACTTGGGTGATACGATAATAAATATGGGTCCTCTTGGTAAAAAAGGTGTTGAATCAGCAAAACAAGCTGCTCTATCTCTTCTAGGATTAGATGTTTTTGAGTTGGGAGAATCTAAAATTATGATAAGACCTGTTATAGATGATTCAAAAATTGAAATAAAACAGGTCATAAAAGGGCTTGGTATGATTGTTTCTGATATAGCTGGTATTTTAAAAGATGCATTAAACGGTATAGATGTTACGCAATCTTTACAATTGAGCCAAAAAGATTTATTAAAATACCAGCATTTAGTGGAAAGACATGTAATTGATACAATGCTCCATGGTAAAAGCGACGTTAGATTACATGCATTAGTCTTAGGCAGTGGATTATTAGGTGTTATTGGTTATATTTTATGGGATGCTGCAGATAAAGCAAATAAGATGAAAATTAAATCAGAGGAAATTTCAAATATGATGATCAGTATAAAAGATATACTTCCTCAACTTGGTTCTGTTATAGCTCAACCTAGCATAAAAAGGACACAAGAATTATTATTACAAGTAATGGCTTTAACAATGGATGTGGAAGAAAAGTCTTTAGATTCAAAGGATTCTAGTCAAACTATAATTTTAACAAAAGTAGCTGACGCTTTGAAATTATTAAATGTGATATTATATGTTATAACATGTGCTGCTGTGACATCAGAAGAATATTTAAGAAAATCCAATTCATTATCGGCATAAATTTAATGTTTAAGTTTTGGAGCCGTTATCTTTCCAGTTAATGATCTTGCTATAACAAGTTTTTGTATTTCGTTTGTTCCGTCACCAATTTCAATCATTTTTATATCTCTATAGTATCTTTCAATATTGCTTTCCTTGCTATATCCAAAACCTCCTTCTATTTGCATAGCTAATCTAACCAAATCAACTCCCCATTTTGCAGTTGCATATTTAGCCATGGAGGACCACATGGGATAATCTATTTCATTGTTATCAATTTTTTGAGCGGCATTATAAATTAAAAGCCTAGATGCTTCTAATTTAATTTTCATATCAGCAATCATGCTTTGAACCATTTCATGTTCTATTATTGGTTTACCCATCGTTTCCCTCATCTTTGCATAATTTAAAGATTCATCAAATGCAGCCTGCATTATACCTAGGCCTGTAGATGCGGTAATTATTCTGCCTTCATTTAATCCATCAATAATAATTTTAAATCCATTATTTAATTCCCCGACTAAGTTTTCTTTTGGAACTCTGCAATCTTTAAATAATAATTCACTCGTTCCGCTTCCTCTGTATCCCATCATATCTAGTTTGCTTATTTCTATGCAATCCTTCTTATCAACAACAAATATTGATATCCCCTTATGTCTATCCTCTTGTTTACCTGTTCTTGCTGCAACTAAGAAGAAATCAGCATATGTTGAATTAGTAATCCAAGTCTTCCTACCATTTATGATATAATCGTTACCATCTTTTTCAGCCTTTGTTATTATATTTGCTGCATCAGAACCACAACAAGGCTCACTTAATGCAAACGCCCCAATTTTCCCCTTAGCCAACCTAGTTAAGTATTCTTCTTTTAATTCTTCACTTGCGTAATGAATTAATGGATATGCAACCATAGTTCCTGATACTGTTGCCATGATGGCAATTGCTCCTGAAANNGATTCTAATGTAGATAAATTTGGTCCACCATATTTATCTGGAACCCTTAATGCAAAATAACCCATATTAGCTACTTGATTTAATATATCTTCGCTCACATAGTTTTCGACATCAATTTTTTTAGCAACCGGTGATAATATCTTTTCAGAAAACTCTCTAACTGAACTCCTAAGAAGATCTATATCTGTTTTTGCACTCAAATTTATACACCAAATAGTACAAAACTATAGAAAAATATATATTTTACATTATGAAAAATATATTCTTTATGATTCTATTGTTTATTGATAAAAAATATTAATGGGAAGCCTTATTTAAAAATGTGTGTGATTAATATGTTCGATAATGAGGTTATTAAGGAAATTTTGGAGAAATACAAACGATTATGGGCTATTGGACATTCCATGGCTTTAATGGGATGGGATAATGAAACATATATGCCTCCTAAAGGAAGCGAAGAGAGAGGTTATGCAATAGCTGAGATGAGCACATTATATCAAGAATTGTTATTAAATGAAAGCTTTGTTCAATTGGTTGAAAAAGGGAAAAAGCAAGAAAACTTGAACGATTTTGAAAAAGGAGTAGTAAGAGTATTAGACAGAGAAATTTCTATATTAAAGAAAATACCTCCTTCATTAGTTTATGAAATGTCAAAGACTTCAGAAGAAGCATTTCATGCATGGAAATTGGCAAGAGAAAAAAATGACTTCACAATTTTTTCTCCATATTTAGAAAAAATAATCAAATTAAATATAGAAAAAGCTGAAAAATTAGGTTATGAAAACGAACCCTATGATGCATTATTAGACCTCTTTGAAGAAGGCTTAAGAACTAAAGATGTTATTGGAATATTCGATTTTTTAAGATCAAATTTAAAGGGATTATTGGATAAAGTTATTTCTCAAAAATATTATTATTTTAATTCACCTTTGGAAGAAATAAAATATGAAAGAGAAAGAATGGAAAAAGTTAATAACGAAGTATTGAATTTACTTGATTATCCATGGGATAGAGCAAGATTAGATGTTAGTCCTCATCCTTTTACACAAAGTATGGGTATAAATGATGTTAGAATAACAACAAGATATGAGGGATATGATTTCAAGAGATCATTATTTAGTGTAGTTCATGAATTTGGTCATGCAACTTATGAATTACAAATTGATGAAAATATGAAAATGACGCCTATAGGAGGGGGAGTAAGCTTAGGCATTCATGAAAGCCAAAGTAGGTTCTGGGAAAATATAATAGGTAGGAGTTATCAATTTACTCAAATCATTAAACCAATACTCGATAAATATTTAGATTTTACAAAAAATTATTCTGAAGAGGATTTATATAGATATTTTGCTATGGTTAAGCCAAGCTTAATAAGAACTGAGGCTGATGAATTAACCTATAATTTCCATATATTATTAAGATTTGAAATGGAAAGACTTATGCTAAAAGGAGAGGTTAAAGTAAATGATTTACCTGAGATTTGGAATCAATATATGGAGGAATTATTAGGTATTAGACCTAAGTCATATAGTGAAGGTATATTACAAGACGTGCATTGGAGTCACGGTGATCTAGGATATTTCCCAACATATACACTTGGAAATATAGTTGCTGCCCAAGTTAGAAATAGCTTATTAAAATCAATTCCATTATACGATTTAGTATTAGAAAAGAAATTTAACGATATTAAATTTAGTTTAAGAGAATTAATCCATAAATATGGATCAACATATAGGCCAAAAGATTTGTTATTAATGAAATTGGGCGAAAGCTATAATCCAGAATACCTTATAAATTACTTAAGAGAAAAATATTTAAAATTATAATAATTGGAATTAATAAAGTAAATTAGCAACCCCTTTTCTTTGTTTTGGTTGTTTTCTTTTCTTCCTTTTCCGACATTTATCTCACCAATATTAGCTATGCTAAGATAGTTTATAAGGGGGTATATGTACTCCTCTTATTAAAACAAAATTTTAAAGGCATAAAATAAAATATAATAAGTTGTGATAAAGGTGAAAAACGATTGTATAAATCAAGAAGAAATAATAAGGGAAATGATTCAGAAAAAGATACATATAGAGGAGTTAAAGAAAGCAATAGAAGAAACACAAATGGATATAAATCAGATGGAGTATATAAGGAATATAATAATAGAATATTTGACGACTCATGTAAAGAATTATTAAAAAATTTAGCTGAAATTTCATCCGAAGAAGCTTCACTAACCTTTAGATTATATAAATTAAAAGAAGATGCAAAATATTTAGCATTAGAACTTTCAGGTTTATTATCTCAATATAAATTATTAGGTGGTGATGATACAGAATTTAGAAACATATTTAATAAAATGTTTGAAAAATACGTAGAAGTTTATTATTAATTTTATTATAGATTTATATATAAATTTTGGATAAATTTATTAGAATCAAAACAGTTTAAATCTTTATAATTTTAGTTATAGTTATTATAAGTTAAACAAATTTATTTAGCTATCTTTCTTACATTTTTTAGATAAATTTCTCTAGCAAGGAGAAATGGTATAATGACTGCTAAAGATGTAAATATAATAATAAGTGCATATTCTAATTCCCATGCATATATTGCTTTATATTCTCCCCATGGAAACCACCATGTATTATTTGTATTATACCAAGAAGAGAGCTGCCTATCTACCTGACCTAACATAGCAGCTATACCAAAGTATGCTAAAGCTATTACAACAACATATAACAATGCCTTATGTATATACATTCCCATTATGATAAATAATATAAGTTAACAATTTTATGTGTTATACATAAGGCAATAGTTGGTAAAGCTGAAAGAAAACCAGCACTTTTATCTTGCATCAAGAGGCGTAAAAGAATGAGGCCAAGTCAATAGAAGTCAATGGATTTATAGAAATGTTCTTAAAATT
>DAXV01000004.1:12293-19992 GCA_002506595.1 Acidilobaceae archaeon UBA158 | reverse complement strand
GTAGTTGGGTAATTTTTGTTCAAAAATTTTTCATATTTGCTAACAGAAAAATTTTAAAATAAAATTAATGCTATTTTGTATTAATACATTTAATTGATTTTTTCTAAGCATTGGTTTTACAAAGGATTCAATTATCATTTGTTAATCTTTTATAAATCATAACTTTAAGATAAATTGTTAATCTAATATTTGATTAAAATTAATTAAAAGGCTTGATTTAAGCAACTGAATTTATGCTATTGTTCATTGCATAGAATTAAGCTCATCAATTATTTTCTTGATTTTTTCCTTATTTTCTATGCTATCTTCCCTAAGAGGCATTCTGACATAGCCCTTAATCGGGCTGCCTATCAATTCTAACGCAGTTTTAGTTGCGCTTGTATTTGAGAAACCTATATCATAGATCTTAGATATAAGCAATATTTTTTTGTTAATTTCAATAGCCTTATCATAATTCCTGTTAATAAACTCTTTATATAAATCGACATGTAATTTGGGGAATACATTAGCTAACCCTGAAACTGTTCCATCGCCTCCCATTATTAAAACAGGTAAAAACATCTGAGCCATACCTGTTAATATATAAAAATCCTTTCTTAAGTTTTTCATGGTATCAATGGTTTTCCTTATATATTCGAAGCTTTCATATGTTATTTTTACTCCTATGACGTTATTAAATTCTTTAGCTAATTTTTCATAAATGCTTATTGGTATAACTGTACCTGTTGTGTATGGGTTATTATAGATTATTATATTAGAATCCAAAGATTCCGCTATTTTTGAAAAATGAAGATAGAGATCAGTTTCAGATAGCTTAAAGAAATAGGGTGGCATTATAATTAATCCATCAGCTCCATAATCAATAAATTTCTTGCCTAAAGATATTGATAGATCTGTTACATTAGTTGTTATTCCTGGCAATATTTGTACCTTCTTATTTGAATATTCAATAGTTTTCTTAACAAGATTAATTTGCTCTTCTTCACTTAGATGAACAAACTCTCCTGTTGTAGAGTTTGGAAATAATGCATTTACGCCATTATTTATTGTATAATCAATAAGCCATTTTAATCCTTCAAAATCTATCTCATTTTTAGAATTAAAAGGTGTTATCATAGGAACTACTACTCCTTTCAATTCCATATTTCCACCATTTATATTGTTAGATTTTTGGGTTAATAAATCAGCTTAAAATATTATCCAATTTTTCTATAGGTATTTTTCTTGTATCAATACCATATATAAACCAAATTAAAGAGCCTAATAGACCTAAAGCCCAAAACAGGATATCATAAAATTGAAATAAGATTATTGTAAAGTTTATGGTTAATATTGTAGAAATAATATAAATAATCCATCCTGATCCTCTAATTAATGCTATGCTGCTAGCCCTAATTTTAGTTGAAAACAATTCTCCTTCTAATATTAATCTTGAACCCCATGTTAGTTGAGTAAATAATCCGTTTGATATCAAAAGTAAGAAAAATATAATATAGTTAACATGATAATTCATTAACAAAAGTAAAAACAAAGAAGTAATAATACCACCTAGAAATCCAAAGAAAACAAAAGAATTTCTTTTTATGTTATCAATAATTAAATAACCTAAAATCCCTCCAATAATGTTTCCAAGATTAAAGAACATTATGATGTATGAAGTAAAATTTGGATAATAATAGGGCCCTATTATCCATGATATTAAACCATATGTTAATATAGTAGATATTGATATAAATAATAATGATATTATTTTATTACGTTTATGCATTATTGTTTTTATTTTTTTATTTTCACTCCTTATCCATAAACTCGATTCAGGTAATTTCTTTCTTAATAAATAAGACATTAATACAGAAATTAACAAAAATAAGCTTATGATAATTTTTGTTGTGAGATAATCTCTGAAAATTACAAATATGAGAGAAGCTATTAATGCTCCAATGTTAACAAAGTTCGTAATAATCATCATTAGTTTTCCTCTCTCATTACCGTCTAAACTTTCGACACTATATGATATTATAGCAGGCTCATCACCGCCAGCTATAGAAAAGAGGAGAAGATCAACTCCAATCAAAGTTGTATAAGGGTTTGTTATTAAAAATAATAGCGCACCAATAGAAAATAAAATTGGGGTAAAAACTAAAACAGGTTTCCTTCCGTATTTATCAGCTAATCGACCAAATAATATATTTCCTAAAAGCAATGATAATGGTGGTGTCATTAGTAAATAAATATCAAAATATTTTGGAAAATAGTTAATTTGAGTAAGTAAAGCCCCTAGCGTTATGGAAAAGCCATAAAGTAATATAGATATGGACATGCTAAGTATCATATAATTCCTTACTTTCTTTTGAGATCTTATCATCTGGATACCCTATCCTATTCCTAATATTTTTATGAAATATAAGGTTTGCTCATAATAAATAAGAAACGAAAAATATTTATAAAATACCAGAATTACTGATTTTAAAAATAAGAATAACGTTGTATTTATAGGTTGAGTCATCATATTTAAGATTTGAATAATATAAAAAGAGCCATAAGTTTCAAAAATAGTTTATAAGGATCAAAATGTAGGCTAGATAATGGCATAGTTTTTATTTTGATAAGTTATTTATAATTTATGTGAAAAACAGTGAACAAAGAAGAGAAACTACTAATTACAATAATGTCACTCAATGGCATAATATTTGGTTCTTCTCAGCTGATAATCCCTTTATATTTAAAAGATCTTGGCCTAAATTCGGCTACGATAGGCCTTTTTTTAACAGGACAGATGCTAATATCTTCATCTATAGCTATAATGCTGTCAGTTTTGGGAGATGCTTATGGTAGGAGGAAGTTCATTTTTCTAAGTAGGGCAATAAGCATCGTAGGTATGTTGATATTATTTATGGGTATACCTTTTGGTGTATTATTTACATCTATGATGAGTGCAGGAGGATTAACAAGTGCTATTCTGGCTGAAAAGTCTAAAAATCTTGACAAAAATCTTAGTCTTGTTTCATCATTTAGTGTTTTACTATCGATAATAGGCTCTTTGCTTCCCATTTTCTTATCATTGAGATATATAATATTATTAAATGCACTTATATTATCGTTTGCTGCCTTTTTGCTTATTTTCATAAAAGAAAATTATAAAGGCACGAGAAGGATTGATTTGAGATTAAAATCAATAGGAAAAATAGGAAAGCTTTCTGTTGAATCTCTTATAGGCTTAGGTGCAGGGATGATTTTACCTATTATGTCTCTTTGGTTTTATCTAAGATTTAACGTAACTGCCCAAGAGATGAGCCCGATTTTTGCCATTTCTAATGCAACTTTAGCTTTTTCTACATTTTTTGCACCTAGGCTTTCAAAAAAGTTTGGAAGAGTAAGATCTATAATATACACACATATAATAGGTATAATTTTGCTAATTTTCCTTCCTTTATCGAATTCTTATATTATGGCTTCTATAATATTTGTTTTGAGAAATAGTGCAATGAATATGACAGGTCCTTTGTTTAGTTCTTTAATATTGAATCTAATACCTGAAGAAGAGAGGGCAAGAGGCCAAAGTCTCATAAACTTAATCGATTCACTACCAAGAAGTTTTGGCCCTTCTTTGGGAGGCTATTTCTTTTATATTGGTCAATTAAGCACTCCATTTTTTATTACTGCAACATTATACTCTATCGCAACGTTTGGCTTTTACATGTTCTTTAAGGATGTTGATTGAATATGTGCTAATTTAATTTTAAATCTATATTTACTCTAATGATAATTGATGTTTCTCATAAAAGAGGAATTTAGAGAGAAAATTATATGAGGAACATAAAAATTCAAACAAAATCTAATTTTAAACTAAAATTAATTATATTAAAGATCAATCTTTTTAATTAAGAAAACAAATAAATTTAGCAAGGATCATAAAAATCTTGATCTATTAAATTCTTTTCATATAAATAATATTTTATTATCTTTTCTATTCCTCTTCTGAAGACATCTTCAAAAGAAGAAGGCTTAATTCCTATTTGTTTTGCGACTTCACTTAATGTCGCCTTTCTATTTGTGCAGAAGTAACCCATTTTATATGCAGTTATTATAGCATTAAGTTGCTTTTCTGTTAAATCACTTTCAATATACTCCTCTTTTTCCACTATTTCCGCTTTCAACCCTTTACTCTTTAATAGATCTAATGTATTCTTTATATTTTCTCCATCACCTAAAACAGTATAAATTATACTATTTTGGCCTTCTTGTTCTGCTGATAGAATTAACAAATTAGATAATGCAACAGAAGCACATGCACTACAGCTTTTTGAAGAAACTAACAATTCATTTTTGTTGTAATATAAAACATCTCCAATATTTTTTATTGAGTTTATATCAACTTTATTTTTACTATTGCTTATTTTTATTAGATGTAATGTATGCTCTGTTCCTGGTTTCATTTTAATCAAGCTTACTTTAATACCTCTTTGATACAAATAATTAGTTAAATCGCAATCATTTCTATAAATTCTTAGTTTTGCTTTAATTAGTTTTTTCATTTTAATCAATCTTCTATTATACTTCTGACTTAATAAATTTTTCCTAATATATTAGGTGTTTTTAACTCGAAATATTTAGGATCAAGTATATTTTAAAAATAATAATTACCAATATTTGGTGAGATTATGAATAATCAAAAGGTAAACAACCATACAATCCTTGTATTAGCCGCTGTAATATTAGTTTTTGTATTTGCTTTTTCACTTTATGCATATACATTTAGCCATTTTGCGCCAGTGCCTAATGAAGTGGTTACACAAAATGGTACGATTTTATTTACTAAAAATGATATCATTATGGGAAAGTACTATTTTCAGAAGTACGGTTTAATGGATTATGGTAGCATCGAGGGAATGGGGGCTTACTTTGGGATAGATTTTACAGGATATAGTGCAAGATTATTAGAAGATTATGCTGCTAGAAATCTAAATATTGATCCCCCAAGTATCAATAATATGCCCACTATATACAATTCCTCTGAACTAAATCAAATAAAAAGTTATATCGATGATCCCATAGAATATTATAGCTCAAATAATACTTTTGTTGTGCCAAATAGTTGGGCAGGAGCTTATAATTATATAATAAACTATTATTCAATATATTTGGGTCAAAATTCATCACAGTATAGATTACCGCCAAACTACATAACAAATAAAACCATAATTAAATATCTATCAGCATATTTTCTATGGAGTGTTCTGATTTCATTAAAAGGGTATACGAACGGATTTCCATATATAAAAGGCTTTACTGATTATACTGAAAACGCTTTTTATTCAACCTTTGGCATGATTGCAGTTATATTCCTTGTTGGTATTCCATTAGTTATATATATAATTAAGGAACTGCTATCTCATTGGAATGATCCAGTAACTAAGATAGACTTGCCAAAGCCAACGAAAGTTCAGAAAATCGCGTTATGGACATTTCTCATAGCAGCCATAGGTTCTGGTATTCAAGGCTTACTTGGGGCATATATGATGCATTTATATTCAACCCCAAGTTTATATGGACTAGACCTATTATCAATTCTTCCATTTAATGTTGCAAGAGGTATGCACATATGGCTTGCCGTTTATTGGATTTCTTTAACATGGATAATGTTTTCTTTATTTGTACTACCATATTTTGGATTGAAAATAACTAAAGGCCAAATGATAGGAACTACTGCATTTGGTCTTTTTGTTGCATTAGGCTCATTATTTGGCATTTGGGCTAGTTATCTTCAAAAGATACCGGCACCTTGGTGGTTTATATTTGGAGCTCAAGGAAGAGATGTAATAGAACCAGGATCATTCTGGATAATAATGGTATCAATAGCTCTTTTCTATGTCTCATATCTTTATTTTAAAGCCTCTAGAATAACGGTTGATTTGTTAAAACCATTTGCTAGAGTACTTTCATACCTACTTCTTGGAGATGGTATCGGAATATTTATAGGCGCGCTACCAATCATAAAGCCTTTCCCATACTTCACAGAAGATGAGTTCTTTAGATGGATATTTGTTCATGCTAATGTTGAAGGTTTTTGGCCTGGCATAGTTATTACTGTACTGGCTCTTTTGCTTGTTCTTCAGGGCTTAATACCTGCTGGTTTAGCAAAGGTTGTAGTAACTATTGATGCTGTAACGGAAATTTTAACAGGAATGATAGGCACAGCACATCATTATTATTGGACTGGATTTCCTGCTATATGGATGTATATAGGAGCAATACTTAGCGTTTTAGAAGCAGTACCGTTAGGAATGGCAATGGGATATGTCATATTAGCAAGCAGAAGAAACAAAGGAAAGAATCTTTCTTCATTCCAACAAGTATTAATAAACTTTACACTTGTTGCAGGTATAGGTGCAAGTATTGGCGTGACAGTTTTTGGAGCAGGATTTATGAATGCGCCAATAATAAACTATTTTACTCATGATACACAATTAACAATGGCTCATGCTCATCTTGCATTTCCTCTAGCTTATGGATTGCCTACTATATTGATGTGGGTAGTAGCATATGCTCTTTCTGGAGGATTTAACGAAAAAGATCTAAAGAGAATTTCTATATTACCTATAATATATGGCGTTGGTTTTTACATGCAGGCTTTAATAAGTCTATTCCCGATGGGAGTTATACAAACTCTATTTACATTAAAATATGGATTCTGGTATATTAAAACTGTTACAACACCAAATGGCCATATAGGATTCTGGAATTTGTCTATTATACAAAATCTGATATGGCTAAGGATGTTAGGTGATCTTACTGCTGGAGTTGCTATAGCCTTAATAATTTTATATATGGTAATAAGATTTCCAAAAGCATTAAAGTAATTGTTTTAAAATTAACACCTTTTTTGATTACATACGATATCAAAATATTTCATAATATTGAAAGGCTATTTTTAATCTTTTTATCTCATAATATTAATTTAAATACACAATGTTTAAATTTGATCAAAACATTTCATATAAAATCCTGATTTTACTTGCATGAAAACAGCTTAGAAAGGCATTTATACTTTATAAAAATAATTTAGAGGAGATGATATAGTCAGAATTATTTTTTTAGAGCATTTTACAAATACAATTCTGGTATAAGTTTATTACTACTTTCATATGATTCAAATAATAAAGAAATTTTAGATTCCTCAGAAAAAATTTTGATTATATAAACAATAAGTTAAAGCTATACAACTCTATTATAAAAAATATAAAAAATATGTATCAGCTTAAAGAAATAATACTGGATAACAAAGAAACCTTATTGATGATCTAAGGGAAAATGAAAAATGAATTCTAAATGAAAATATAAAGTCTGAAAATTTTGATTTCCTATCAAAAACTAATTGTTCTTTATTTATAGATTTTCTCACTAAATTATTTATAAAATAAAGATACTAAACTTTTTCTTGTAATTTTAAGTTAAAATTTACTATTTAAATTAGAAATATTTATGAATAACTCTCAGAGAATTAACTAAGCTCTTATGATCTGTTGGCGATGAAAAGAGAATTCCATCAACATAATTACCAATGATTTCTATTGATTCTTTTAGTTTATCAATCTGAATTAGTTCCTCTTTTGGCAAATAATTCAATAATAATTCACTATTTTTGCTGGTAAGAAGAACAAAATATATGTAAAGCTTTGATTGTTGATTTCTTATTAAT
>DAXV01000004.1:215-12267 GCA_002506595.1 Acidilobaceae archaeon UBA158 | reverse complement strand
TTATTTATTCTATCTTTTATTTCATCTAAGGATTTGTTTAAATTCAATAACAATCCAAAATTAGCATCTATATTTAACGATTTCATCAGATCTATTGCATCATCGGGTATAATATCATCTACTTTATTTCCAATTTTAGGCATATCACCTCTAACTAATAAGAAATGATTTATTTTATTCATTTTTAGACCAATAATAGAATTAATTAAATTAAGCCTATTAATATCATAAAGCCTTATATTTGTTATTATGTTAGCTTCTGGAAATTTTTCTTTAATTATGCATGATAAAATAGTAGATGATGGTGATGGAATTCCCAATGGAGAATCTGGTATGTCTATAAAATCTGAATAATCTATTAATTCCTTTGCATATTTTAGTAGCTTTTCTTTGTTATTATAAGGCGTTAGTTCAGCTAATATCTCTTTCATTTCATGCACCTAAGGCTTTGTGCTAATTAAAAATCCTAATAGCCCCAAAAGCATAGCAAAAAGAGAGATATTTTTATTTTTTGTAGATATTTGTTTAGTGGGTTTTATAATAGTTATTATTGATACTGAAAGAAATATTATATCTACTATTGATATAGGTATTAAATAAATTAATGGATAAACTCTGTTTAATATAACAGGAATTGGGCTCAATGAAACAGCTATTGCATAAAAGATAAATGCTGCTATAGCTGCTTTCCTGTTTCCTAAAACAACAGCAATCGTTTTTACTCCTGCTTTCCTATCTCCTTCAATATCTGCAATCCCTTTTGTTATTTCTCTTGCTATACCAGAAAGGAATATCATAAGCCAATAAATCATTATATTGAAATTTAGCTTGCTTATCATAGCAGCTCCGTATAATAGTGGAATGCCCATAGAATATGCTACCATAATGTTTCCTATAAATCCAGATTTTTTACCATACTTATTATAAAAATATGCAACAAAATATGAGATAATAGCTATTAAAAAAGTAATTAATCCAGTAAATATTGAAAATAATAATCCAATTACAGAAATAATATAAAACATAATATATGCATTTCTTAATTTAATTTTACCAGACGGTAAAGGCCTATTAGGATTATTAATTTTATCAATCTCTAAATCTATTATATCATTAAAAACCATAGCGCTAGCTGATATAAAGAAACCAGTTAAAAACCCAAATAACAATGAGTATAAATCAGGTAATTGCCTTCCTGATGCAATAAATGAACCTACAATTACTGAAAATCCTATCATGGCATCATTTAAAGGCCTTATTATCTTTATGTATTCTTTTATCATTTTAATCAACTCATTATTTTTATTAATCCCTTCTAATATATAATTAGAATAGGGATTAAAAATGGAATCCAGCATAGAATCACAAATAGGAAAAGTAAAAGCAAAATTTAAATACCCAGATTCTAGAGTTCTCCGCCAAATGACTTCTACTTTGTCTGAAATAATTGAAGAAGCAAACTTTGAAATAAGCAAAGAAGGTGTTAAGGTTGTTGCTACAGATCCAGGTAAAATTGCATATATAGAAATAAACATGCCTTATGAAACTTTTTTAGATTATGAAATTAATCAGGAAACTAACATGGGAGTAAATGTTCAATCATTAGATAATATTATTTCAAGAGGAAAAAAGGGAGATAATGTAGAATTTCTTGTTTCTGACCAATATATATTGGTTAAAATTGAGGGAGATGTTATTAAAAAATATTTGATACCAAATATAGAAGTAGTTATAGATGTACCCAAAGAAATAAAATTAGACTTTGATTCCAGAATTGTGATTTTAGGGGATACTTTTAAAAAGGTATTAACTGATGCAAGCGCTTTTGGAGATATTGTAGAATTAGAAGCTGATGAGAATAGTTTTAAGGTAAGAGCAAAAGGAGAGGGACCAAAAGCTGAAGTCAACTTAAATAAAGGATCTAGTTCATTAATAGAATTGGAGTCAAAAGAGAAATCAATTAGTTTATATGATGTAAACTTCCTAAAGAGCGTTTTAAATCTAGCAAAAATTGCTGAGACAGTAGAAATAAGATTCTCAAGCGATAAACCTATAGAGTTGATTTTCAATGCTCCTGATAAAAGTAAAATAAGATATCTTTTAGCACCAACATCTCAATAAATAATTAGAGATTCATCAAATGCAAGTTTACCTGGGAAAGAACTTCTTGGAAGTTCATTTATTGGATCTCCACTTATATAGCATATAGAATTTAATATGTTTTCAATATTATTAGAGCCCTTAATAACGATACCCTTTTTTGTTTTGCCCAATTTATTGATTATATTATCTGAACCAAATACTATAACTGAGCTAGCTCCAGACATCATTTTTGCTATTGATATCGCTTCGCTACAGCTTGAAACGCTTGTTGATGCTAAAACAGGCGCCTCAATATCAGTCCATAAGATTTCGGAGTTTTTGGTTACATTATCAATCAATGTAGGCTCTATATATCTTCCATTTGTTAACCCCCCGGTTAACAATGAACTACCTTTATAAATTGCATCATTAATTAACTTTGTAGACCTATCTGCAACTTCTTTATTTTTTAATGGCCCTACTTCTTTACCTTCTAATGGATTTCCGACAAGTGATTGAGAAAATCTATCTACAATTGATTCAACTATTTCATCTTTTATAGATTCTAATGAGATTAACCAACTTATTGAGCCACATGCTTGGCCGGAGTGCTTTAAGGAGAGCTTAGCTATTTGATTAGAAACTAAATCTACATTTTCTGGTAAATTACATAAAATTACTGAAACCCTTCCTGTACAATTACTAATAAATTTACCAGAAAGCAGTTTTAATAAAGTTTTATAATTTATTTTTTTGCCATAAAAATAATACGTGAAATCATCATTGTCGAAAAGATCCATGTTTGTTAGTCCTCTTATAGGTATAAAAGAAATGTCATTTATTAATGGAGAATCCGAAAATAAGGAAATTGCAGATAAAGAAGAAGCCATTGCATATGAAGATGGCTTTATTACAACGGGCAAACCTGAAATTAAAGATCTAATAGTAGAAGATATCGTTGTGAAAAATGGTGAAGTAAAAGAAGGAAATACAATACTTATACCATTTTCGATTTTTACTTGATTTACTATATTGTTTGAATCAGAGACAAAAGATATTGGGCCATCTCTACTAATCATATCAGAATTTGAGATTAATGCCCAAGAATTTTCCATTATTTTTTCTGCAGCTACTACCTCTTCTCTTGATAATTCAAGGCTCTTCCCTGTTTCTAATGAGATTAGCCTTGATATGTTTTCTTCATATCTTTCAATCTTATTTGAAATTTCTATAATTTCTTCTATTCTATTATAAATGCTAAGAGATCTAATATTTTCAGAATTAAGAGAATTATCAATTGCTTTTTTAACATCATTCCTATTGGGCAAAATAAAATAATATGGTTCATCCAAAATATTTTCCTTCCATATTTTTAATCCAATTTCCATGCTTTTTCCATTTATAATATAAGGGATACCGAAACTATCACTTGTTAAGAATTCTGAATTAATAGTCTTCATTTCTTTAGTTATTAATCCCATATAATTCACCTGAAGTTTACCGGTTCATCAGGATATCCCATTTCTCTGCTAATATATATTGCAATTGCAAATAATGCACTGCTGAGCCTATTAATTGTTTTGAAAACAATATCATCAAATTTATAAGTACGGCTTGCTTTAATTAAATTCCTTTCTGCTCTCCTTACTATAGTTCTTGCAACGTGAAGTGCAGCAGAAGGTTGAGGGCCTGCAGGTAAAACAAAGTTCTTTAAAGGTGCCTTACCGTAGTATTTATCAGCCATTTCTTCAAGTTTTTTTACATCTTCATCATTTAACGAATTAATTCCAGATATATGAAATCCTAATCTAAATGATAAATATTGCAAATCTTTTAGATCATTTTCTACATCCTTCATGTATGATGGTACAAAAGACCTTGCTAAACCAATAAAACTATTAGCTTCATCCAATGTTCCTATTAATTCTATTATTGGATGATCCTTAGGAACCCTTGTTTTTAATAAGTTGCAATATGTATTCCCATCATCACCTGTTCTTGTAAATATGTGACTCAACATATACACCCATTAATATATTTATGTTTGAGGATTTTAATAATATGTTATGTTTGCTGAGATATCGTAATGAGCAGTTAAAGGAGTTGTGGTTTGGGCAAATAAATATCCTAATCTGAATGCATAACTTTCTATTAGCATTGTTCTGTCTTGTAGTCTAGATAAGTATTCATTTACTTCCTTTGGTATCGATATCCTTTCTATTTGGCTTTTATCAGTTCTTAAAATTATTTTTGTGTTTGTCAATTGTAAAATAATATCGTTAAGATCTGCAGGTGAATGCGTGCTAAATACTAATCCAACACCTCTTGCCCTACCCAGTCTAGCAATTTTTGATATCATTGCAGAAACATGCCTTATTGCATCTACATCTTCCTTTACTTTGCTTTCATTTTGGAAGAATTGATGAGCCTCATCTATTACAACCATTATATTTGGAGTTTCATTTCTTTGGGCCCATGATCTATGCTTCCATGATATTAACTTATCAAGAGTTCTATATGTAACGAGTCTTAATGCATCTAATCCAACTAAATCTAGATTCCATTTTAAATCTAATATAACAGGTATGTTTTCTTCATTTGCTATATTTATTATAGTTTCCCATTCTGGTTCATTTAATGGTATTAATTTGTTGTGTTGAGGTAGAAGAATATCAATTACTTGAGATTCTATTAATGAAGATATTCTTCTATATAAAGCCTTTATAGTTTCATCATGGGGCCTAGCCCTTTGTAATGAATATATAAATTCTTCAACAGCATCAAATAATGAAAAATCATAGTTATCTATTTTCATATTATGTAAATCTAGATTAAAATCTTGATTTGGAGATATTATATATGGATTTATATAATCAATGGCCTGTTCTAATACGTCATCAAAGCTCAATCCGTTATCTTTATTTACCTTATATATGGATTTATCTATAAAAACTGATAAAGCTCCATAAACGGCTTGTATTGGGGGATATATGCCATGTTTTTTCTTAAAATTCTCTCTCATTTTCTTAAGCAAATCTTTTGCTAATAAAGTGATTCCAGGTAAGAGAGGGGATAAATTATCGGTACTGGTCTCTAATGTATTTATTATATATGGAACAAATATTAATTTAAATGGATAATCAGTTTTTAAAAAAATAGTTTTGTTTCTAACAATTAAATTAAATTCAACCTTATTGATTTGAATGAGAGGTGAAAATGTTTCATAAAAATATTTTCTTGCTATATCAATTAATGCTTCATTTATTCCCTTTCTTTCCTTTTCAAATTTTTGTTGAATTAACTCAAAAGAAATCGGTACAACAGCCACTATACCATCTAATTCTTTAACATTTTTATAGCAACTGTTTAAAATTTCTTCAGGAATAGGTTTTACGTTGTTAGAAATGGGCAATTGAACAAAATCTTGATTTGAATCTATTATTACTGAAATAGGATGCCTTTCCAATTGATTATACATGCTTGCTATCATGTTTTTTAGTAACGTAGTTTTTCCACTACCAGTTGTTCCTAAAATTAATATGTGATGATAAATTGCATTCAATGGCAATTTAACAGGTATTTGACCATTTTTAACTAAACCAGAAGCAGTGCTCAACGCCCCTATAGTTATTCCTTCCTGAGGCAAATCTAATAATTTTGATAACACTTCTGGATTAGGATCTATAACAGGCGATTGAGGCTCAATACTTTTCGTTGCAGGTCTTGGAGTTTTATCGTTTTTGTTAATTTCTAATACAAGTTCTCCCTTTACAATAGTATTTGTAATAAGACCTCTTGGTTCTATGCTGTTAACTATTTGACTAATAGGAGGCTCTAATCCAATGGCTGCTAGTTCATCTTTTCTAATTATACTTTTAATTCTAATTAAAACAAGCCTCATATCTTTTGGATCTATAGCAACTAAATAATCTCCAATTCTATGAAAAGGGGCATCGCTTTCAGAATAATAAGTTGAAGGATCTATTATAAATTCAATTTCTGAATTTTCTTCCACCTTCACTTCTCCATATCTAGAAATTCTCCCTATTAATCTCCCATTTTTCTTTGCTTCTTCATACGACAAAGAAAGAAGGTTTTCAAGCTTTTTGACTTGATCTTCTGCATTGTTTAATATTTCTTCGTTGAGACCTACGCTTTCCTTTTTATCCATGTAGCTTCAGCCTCTCTAAGTGTATCATAAGATATAGGCGCTCCTCTTCCTACGATAGTATTTATAAAGAGATCTTTTAAAATTTGGGTTATCATTTTCCCTCTTTTATCGCTATAAGCGATAGTTATAGGCTCATTGCTTTGCTTTAAAATAGAATCGTTTATTATTATTTGGACTGGTTCTAGAGAATAATTGTTTTCTAATATATGTAAAGTTTTTTCCGTATACTCAAGTCTAAAGATTCTTCCTTTGTTTATGCTTTGATATTTGCTTGGTGGTATCAATACATATTCAACAATTTTATCTAATCCATTTGATTTTACCCTAATTTTAGGAGTCGTTAATATTTTTCCGTAATAGTTACTATAACAATTAGAATAAAGCATCTTTTGTATTATTAATGAATCATTTAATGTTTCATAATTACCTATGCATTGACTTAAAATATTTGAAAATTCTTGAACATTTGATAATATTTTACTTCTCTCTATCCTCTTTACTACCCCAATAACAGGTATCTCTTGATTTTCTAAGTTTTCTATTTCTTTTTTCCTATTTTTCATTAAGTTCGACTTAATATAATCGTTTTTATTATCTAATAAAAAAATTGGTCCATCAAGTAATAAGACGAATTTTTTACCTTTATTTTTAAAATAATTTCCAAATGCAAGTGAAGGTTCCCTTATTCCCCATGATTCCAAACTAAGCCTTGAATAATCCATGATTTTAGAGAGGTCATCTTCGTTATCTAATGACTCAAATTGTTTTATATAATCTTTCGAATAGTTAGAGATGTTTAAATCATCAGAGGCAATATATATGAAAGGTTCTGGATTTATTGGTATATATGCTATATCTTTATATAAATAAGGCCAATCGCTTAATTCAACAGGACCTTGACCGGAAATAGATACTGCTGAAATAAATATATCTGCAATTGGAGTTATTATGGCCCTACTGCTTGAATCTAATCCGATTACAAACAAATTCTTTTCATTAACTATTTTTCTGCTATTAAAAAAACGAGAAGAATACTCATAAAGCTCTGCTTTAGTCTCATTTTCGTTTTCATCTTCATCTATAATATCTTTTAAAGTTAAGAGAAACTTCTTTTGATTATAAAAGGTTTTGTAAGAACTTATTATATCATTTCCAAGGCTGTTTATGATTTTTGTTGGCATATCTATACTCAATTTAATCGCCCATCACTTTATAATATTATGCGTATTACCTTATATATATTTAATAAATTGAAAATTTCGAAAAATATTTATAAGCTTTTCTCTATTATAATTTTTACTGCCTCTTCTATTAAGTTTTCATCCATTGATGGATAATTAAATTTATTCATACTTATAACTTGCCTATGTGTTAAAGGTATGTGAATGAAACCTCCTCTTATCCCTTTTTTATTTGATAATAACATTATTTTGTAAAATACCTCATTGCATAGATATGTTCCTGCGTGAAATGAATAATAAGCCGGAATACCTCTTGCTAATAGGCTCTTCCTAATCTCTTCATAGGGCAAATTAGTAAATAATGCCTCTGGTCCCTGTTCTATAATTTCGTCTTCTTCCTTTCCATTATCATTAAAATAGTAAGAATTTATAGCAATCCTTTCTATCCTAATTCCAGTGCTTCCTGGAGCTAATCCTAATCCTAAAATTAAATCTGGATCAATTATTTTGAAGTTTTCCTCAAGAATTTTTATAGCCTCTTTATGAATAACTGGAAGTTTTATTCCATATATTTTAAATTCTTTTGTTTGATAACCGTTTAGTTTTTCTGCTATTTCTCCGCTAGGATTATAATCGAATTCCAAAAAAGGAGAGAACCCTGTTAAAAGAACTTTTTTTGTCATTAGTTTCCACCACATTATATTAATAAAAACAAGCATACTTTTATTTTGTAATCGATTTTAAGAATTCTTTAACAACTTTGAAATAATACTCAGGATTCTCAAGAAAATTTAAATGAGATGAATTTGGTATCACATAAAATTTTGAATCTTTAATATTTTCATGAATTACTTGTGCAACTTTTGGAGTAACTTCATCATATTCACCTACTAAAATTAATGTAGGTATATTTATTTTCTTTAAATCATTAGTTACGTCTATGTCTTTAATCTTTCCCGTTATCTCAAACTCGGTTGGTCCATTCATTATTTTGTAAATTTTTCTAGCTGAAATATAATCAAAACTTTTTAGAACAAAATCTGGATATTCTTTTAATCTAAACAGATGCCTTTTATAAAATTCATTTACTGCATATTCACATTCTTTGCTTGAAAAATCATTATTCTTTTCGCATTCAAATATTGTTTTTCTTATATCTTCTGGTAATTCATTTATTAGCCTTCTCATTTCCTTAACAGTTAAAGGAACGCTAGATAAACCACTTGAAACTATTAAACCCTTTAAATTATCTTGGTATTTAATAGCATATGCTAATGCTAAAAGCCCTCCCCATGATTGTCCAAGCAAAATCACTTTATCATTTGCTAAAATTTTCCTAACTTCTTCTACTTCTTCAACATAATATTCTAATGTTGTACAGTTGTCTAATTGATTTGGTTCCCCAGATCTTCCACAACCGCATTGATCATAAAATATCACGCTATACTTTTCATTTGCTAAATTTGACAATGGTAATAGATAATCATGAGATGCTCCAGGACCTCCATGTAAAATCAATATCTTTTCTTTTCCATTTCCAAATATTTTATAATATAAATCTACATCATATACTTTTATAAAGCCATCTTTATAATTCAAACTTTCACCGTAATACCTATATAAATTTAAAATATTTAAGTTCTTATCATTTTATTTATTTATGTTAAATTTATTTATGAGAATTAAATATAAAAAATTTTACTTGATAAAGTAAAAAACTAAAATAGACTTTAGAAAGGTTTAAAAAAAGTATATCCTAAATTTCAATTGTGATCTACATGGTTAATCTAGTTAAGTTATCTGCAATTGCCTTTTTGGTTTTAGCATTGATAGGTTTTGGATTATTTGCTTATGAATATAATATTAAGAATAGCCCCCAAACAAATAAATCGAATAATTCCTTTTTATTTACCACACCAATGATAGGGATAGTAACTCCTATGGCAATGGAACAAGCACCAATTTTAGCTCAAATGAAAAATGTGACCGAAATAAACATAAGCGGTTATACATTTTATGTTGGAAAAATAGGTAATCAATGGGTAGTTAATGTTAGAAGTGGTGAAAAAGAATATGCCGCTGAATTGGCAACTTATATTATGGATACGCATTTCCATATAATTGCTAATATTTTGAGTGGAACCGCAGGCTCAAGGAATCCATATATTTTGCCCGGGGATGTTGTTATAGGGGCTTATGTTGTTGATAAATCTTCAATTCATTATCATAATAGAGGATTCCAAAGCGATTATACTGGCGTTGAAATGGTAGTTACAAATAAAAGTTTAATTGACAATGCAGTAATTGGTGGTTATGGGGAAACAGGTGCTACTCTGCAAAATGCCTCCTATTATGGATATGGTCCAGGTACAATAGATAAAAATTATGTATATTTAGTTGCTTTGCCTGCTTCATTAGGATTAGTTCAAATTGCAGAAAATGCTCCTTTAGGTTATTTACCAGCTGCCAATATATCTAGCAACACTTCTTTACCTGGTTTAGTAAAATCTGAAGTTATTGTAGGAGTTATAGGATCTGCAAATCAGTGGACGGAACCATTAGTTTGGCAAGAAGATCAAAATGCTTTATACCAAAGCGATGCTGGGGAAAATGAAGGAATGGGATTTGCTTATGTAAATGCTGAATTAGGTATACCTTGGGTTATTGTTAGAGGAATATCTGACTCTCCATGGTTCCCTAATACGTATTTAGGTGTATTAGCAGCAGATGAGGCCGCAAATGTAACAATTTACATAATAGAGCATTTCTCATATGCAAATCTATATAAAACAGTTAATTATAGCATATTATCAAATATTTCAAATGCAAAGTTAAACCATTATTTGATAGCAATGCAAGCCTATTATTCTGTAGGAAATGTTACTATGATTAAATACTTAGCGACCAATGGAACAACAATAACTATAGTATCACCAAATGAAAGCGAATATACTTATTCATTTGGTTATAAGATCTTAGAAAGCAGGATTTCAAAATAATTTTTATTAAAACTTAAAATATGTATTTATATATCTTTTTTTATTTATAATAGATGGATGCTAATTATGGATCCATTGAAAGATTTAAGAGGGTATTTGGAATGGCTGGAAGATAATGGAATCCTTGTTAGAATAAAACAACCTGTATCCCCTATATTAGAAATTCCTGCAATTTTAAGAAAAGTTATGTATTCAAAAGGGCCATCTTTACTGTTTGAAAACGTTAAAGGTTTTGAAAATTGGAAAATAGCAGGAAATCTTTTCCCTAATCTAAAAACTTTAGCTAATGCATTATCGGTTCAAAAAATGGAAGAAATAGGAGAAAGATTAGTTGAACCTTTAAATGCACCATTACCTTTAGAATTCTTTGATAAGGTTAAGTCTATACGAGAAATATCAAAAATATCTTCTTATATACCAAAGAAAACATCAAAGGCAAACTTTACAGAAAACGTTATTGAAAAAGATAACAATCCATTAGATAAGATTCCGTTTTTTAAAACATGGCCAAAGGATGGAGGAAAATATGGTACATTTCCAATGGTAATTACAATGGATAAAGAAAAAAATGTAATAAATATGGGAGTTTATAGATTTATGGTTTTGGATGGAAAAAAAGGAGTTATTCACTGGCAAATACATAAAAGAGGCTCTATGATGCATAAAAAGGCATTAGAAAAGGGGGAAGATAAAATCCCTGTTGCTATTATAATAGGAAGTGATCCAGGAACTATGTTAACTTCTGTTTCCCCAGTTCCATATCCTTTAGATAAAGCATTATTTGCAGGTATTATAAGAAATAAGGGCATAGAACTATATGAGCTAGATAATGGAATTTTGGTTCCATCAAATGCAGAAGTAGTTTTAGAGGGTTATGTTAAAACAAAAGAATTAGTAGAAGAGGGTCCTTTTGGAGATCATTGGGGATATTATGATAAACCTGTTGAAAAGTATCCTGTATTTGAAGTTGACAAGGTATATTTTAGAGATAATCCAATATATTATGGAAGTGTTACAGGTATACCTCCTTTAGAAGACGCGATTTTAGGGAAGGCAATAGAAAGAATGTTTAAACCTATTATTAATTTCCTTCTTCCAGAAGTTGTGGAAATAAACTATCCTCCAGAGGGAGTTTTTCAAGGAATGCTTATAGTTTCAATAAAGAAAATGTACCCAGGACATGCTAAAAAAGTTATGAACGCATTATGGGGCTTAGGGCAATCATCATTAACAAAAATTATAATTGTTGTTGATTCAGATATTGATCCTAATGATATTGGTAAAGTTATTTGGGCTGTATCATCTAATGTAAATCCAGAAAAAGATGTTTTAATAATACCAAATTCTCATAGCGATGCTTTGGATCCTTCTAATGAATATCCTTCTTTTGGAAGCAAACTTGGGATAGATGCTACTAAAAAGCTTCCAGAAGAGAATAATGGAAAAATATGGCCAGAAATTGTTGAGGAAGATCCTAATGTTTTGAAATCAATAGAAAATGTTATTAACGAAATCATGAATTTTAAATCGAATTTTAAAATTAATTTATAATATAATTTTTTAAGTTTTTATATCATAAAAATCAATCATTTTTAAAGTATTTATGTTAAAATCAAATA
>DAXV01000004.1:0-173 GCA_002506595.1 Acidilobaceae archaeon UBA158 | reverse complement strand
AAAAAATAAATGATGAGAAAATATGAAATTTAACAAATATTCTAAGCCAATTTTTGCAATTATAATAATTTTCATAATAATTGCAGTATTGTTTTCTCCAGTATTTAATATAAATTTATTTGGAATAAGAGCTAAAAGAGATACATTAACAATTTATTCATTTTATAAAAAAG
>DAXV01000003.1:14807-15568 GCA_002506595.1 Acidilobaceae archaeon UBA158 | reverse complement strand
AAAGAAAAATTGTTAGGCTAATGGAAATAAGGAAGATGAGAGGTGATGAGATAAGTACTGGAGAAGTACCATTTGTAATAGGATATCCAAATACTATTTCATTTAGGATTCCTCCTAATCTTAGCGTTATACCTTCTGGAGTAAGTCCTGCAAAAGAACTCATAGAAATAAAAATCGGGAATAATAAACTCACTTTTGTACCTGGAACTCAAAATATCTTTATAACAAATCCAAGTATAGATACTTTACCATTTTTATCATTTATTATACCTCAACTCTTAGCTAAAGGTAATAGAATCATTTACAGAAGCTACATGCATGGTGAAAAAACAATAAAAGATAGGGTAGCTAAATGCTTTAAGTATTATCCTGATAAATATAAGGAATCAATTAATAACTTACTTATAAGAAACTTAAATCCCTCATCAAAATCAATAATTGAATTGGAATTAAATGCAGAAAGGATTGATAAAATTGAGAAACCTGATATAGTAATTATTGAAGGCCTAGGGACTTACATAGATTTGGTTTCTGACCTAGAAACCTATAAGGAAGAGCACTACAACAATTTAATAAGAAGGGCTGGAAGTAGTATAACTGGTTTTTATTTTATACATGAATTTGAAGAAAATTTGCCTAAAATTCCTTTAATAAGTGTTTATGATAGTATTTTCTATTTGACTGTTAAAGATAAAAACTTGCTTTTGAAATCAATAAGAAATTATTTAAAGGCTGTCCCATTAGATCCAATAGAAATAGAT
>DAXV01000003.1:13958-14776 GCA_002506595.1 Acidilobaceae archaeon UBA158 | reverse complement strand
TCGATTCTAACAGATATATTTTTAAAAATTTTTGTTTAAACAATTTTATATAATTAAATAAAAGCTAAATATATTATAGAATAAAGTCTTTTGTATCCAACTAATCAAGTTTCCATAAGAATTAAGAAGATTTTATTTTATATACTATTTAAAGGTTATTACAAAAACTTAATTAAATTTTTAATATCAAAGTAAAAATTTATCATTATTTTAAAAGAAAAAAGAGTAATTTTTTCTTTAATTTATGGTATAAGAGAGGTAAGAATTGCTTTTTCACTATGTAATCTGTTTTCTGCTTCATCCCACACTGCTGACCAAGGACCTTCTATAACATCTTCTGTTACTTCTTCTCCTCTATGGGCTGGCAAACAATGTAAGAATATTGCATTGTTATCGGCTCTTTCCATAAGTTTTGTGTTAACTTGATATGGCCTTAATATTTTCTTTTTAGTCTCCGCTATATCTTCTTGTCCCATGCTTACGAAAACGTCTGTATAGACTACATCAGCCTTATCTACTGCCTCAAATGGGTCTTCAGTAAATACTATTTTCGACCCGCTTATTTCTGCAAATTTTTTAGCAGCATTTAATATTTCTTCATTTGGTTTCAAATCTTTCGGAGATCCTACATAAAAGTCAACTCCCAATTGGGTAGATATTATCATTAAGCTGTGCACCATATTATCGCTTCCATCACCTACAAATGCAAACTTTAATCCTTTAAATTTACCCTTCTTTTCATATATAGTCATGTAATCAGCTATTACCTGCATTGGATGTGAAAGATCGCTTAAGGCATTTATAACAGGTATATTTGC
>DAXV01000003.1:0-13940 GCA_002506595.1 Acidilobaceae archaeon UBA158 | reverse complement strand
CCATTTACAAACCTCGATAAAACTCTAGCGGTATCTTTTATAGGCTCTCCTCTTCCTAGTTGAAGTTCATTCCATCCTAATACAATAGGTTGGGCTCCTAATTGATTTGCAGCAACTTCTAAACTAACCCTAGTCCTCGTTGAAGGTTTTTCAAAAATCATAGCAATGCTTCTCCCATTTAATGTATTTAAAATTCTTTCTCCAGCATGATATCTTCTCTTTAAGTCTAAGCCCAAATCAATTAAATACCTTACCTGTTCAGGGCTAAAGTCTTTTAAACACAACATATCTTTTCCTTTTAATTCATTGATTGACATTATTATCGCCGTGATTAAAAAAATAAATTAAAAGAGTATAAAAGGATATATGGAGGGGGGATAGAAAAATGAAAATAATAAAAGTAGACATTGATTGTCCAAGTAAAGAAGCAATAAATGAAGCAGCTAAAATAATAAAAAATGGTGGGGTAGTTGTTATACCTACAGATACTGTATATGGATTAACGGCAGATCCGTTTAATGAAAAAGCTATGAGAAGAGTTTATGAAGTTAAGGGTAGAGAAGAAGGAAAGCCTTTACCAATACTTTTAGGAGAAAGTCATGATGCATTTTCATTAGTTAAGCCAAGTGAAAACTTTTGGAAGCTTGCAAGGGCATTTTGGCCTGGTAGTTTAACAATTGTTGAAAATTTATCTGAAAATGCTCCATCTCATTTATCTATATGGGGTAGCATAGGGGTTAGGCTTCCAAATTGTTATTTTTGTAGAGCATTGGCTAGAGAAGTTGGAGGGGCAATTATTGGGACAAGTGCAAATATTTCTCACATGAAATCACCTGTAAATGTTGAAGAAGCATATAATATGTTAAAAGATAAGGTAGACCTTTATATAGATGGGGGCCAAGCGAGAATAGGTATATCAAGCACTGTTGTTAGCATAATAAATAACGAAATTAAAATATTAAGAGAAGGAGCAATTAAGGAAGAAGATATAAGAAGGGTATTATATAAGTGAAGAGAAATGAAAATAATAGAGCCTAATGAAGAACAAATAAAAACTATTAGATCAATTCTATCATATCAATTCGATGAAAAAATTGCTGATGCTTTTATAAAATTACCTTTAAAGATATCTATGAGATTAGGTAAAATAAGGTATGTTTATCTCAATGATAACAGAATAATGACATTGAGACCAACAGATTTCGGTTTTACTTTAAGTATTGAAGCAGCAAAGATAATTCTAGAAAATTCAGATTATCCAAAATATAGGGTTGTTGTAAAGGATGATGTAAAATATATGGGAGATGTAATAGGTATAGATGTTATAGATTCTGATCAATCAATAAAACCAGGAGACGAGGTGGTCATAATAAGTAATAAAGGAGAAATAATAGGTATAGGAAAGGCTAAGGTGCCCGGGTTTATGATGAAATCTATGGGTAAGGGCGAGGTTGTAAGATTAAGAAAGGTGTTAAAAGATGAAGAGAAAGGTTGAAATAATTTTAAATGCAAGTGAAGAAATATTTAAAGATAATGTAATAATAACAGGTTTCCCAGGTTTTGGTAGAGTAGGCTATACTGCACCAAAATATTTATCGTTAGCTTTGCAAATGAAAAAAGTTGGCTATATTATGACTGAAAGGATGCCTTCTGTTATTTTAGTAGAAGATGATGGAGTAGGTTTACCTTTTGAGATATATCAAAATAATAATGTAACTGTTTTAATGAACAGGGCAATTCCAGAAATTATTGATCAAAATGCATTTAGCAAAGCCGTTTCTGATTGGATCAAAAATATGGGATTTAAGTATGTGGTATTGATAGGAGGGCTTAGTAGAGAATTTATGGGTGAAAACGAGAATTATTGGTATAGATGGATTAGCAATACATATTATAACGGGCCTAAATTGGAAGCACCAGCAATGGAAAAAGGCTTGGGCGTTGTTGGTCCTTTGGCACTATTATATATTTATTTGGAAAGATTGAAGATACCAACAGTTATGGTTTTGCCTTATTCTATAGTTGAAGGAGTGGATTATGATGCAGCATTTGTTGGTGTTAAAGCAATACTTAAGAATTTGCTTAATATGGAAGCGGCTGTACCAGAACTTGAGCAACTTGCAAGTAAACAAAGAGAAGAAATAGATAAAATAGTTAAAATGCTTCAAGCAGAAGCACAAAAAGAAGGGGCATCAAATATTTACATGTAATATCATTGTTAACTCCCCGGTTAACAATGATATTTTTATCATTGAGTTTTATTCAGATTTATTTATAACGGAAATAGCAGATGAAGTCTTAACTCTAACAGATAATGTTTCCCATAAAACAAATACATGAGAAGAATTTTGAAGTCCAATATAATCAACTCTATTTCTGGATCCATATACTATATCTATATTTTCAGGTTTATTAGAAATAAGCAATACTTCACCATCTTTTAACCCTTGCGAAATAATTATTTTATCTACTATTCTATTAACTCTGCTAAATTCATCAATACCTGAAGGATCAATAATAGAAGATAGATATGCTTTATCCATTGGAGATATTATAAGAGTTAATTGAGATTTTGGATTCATTTGATTTATAGCTTTTGAAATTAAATTTACAAATTCTCCAGGAGATGACCATTTACCTTGGATTCTTATTTTAGATGCTGAAGAAATAGCATTAGCAATAAATGTGTCTTCCTGTTGAGCTAATATAGATGATGCCTTTAATACAGAAGATGGGATTGCATTTTTAGAATATCTTCTAAAATAATTAAGTAAGTCCTGTTCAATACTGAAATTAACGCTTAGTTTTTGCATTTCAATTATTTTAGAAGAGGTCTTTATTATTTCTCCTTCTGTTATCGTTTCAGAAGGTATAGCTAAAATTCCATCGCCCATAACGAGTTTAGATAAAGAAGAACTCAGTGATGCATTTTGAGAAACATTTTGCTCTATTAAAGATAGAATTAAATTTGTTTCTTCAGCATTTAAGGGTCCAATAGGATCAGCCTTAATATCATTCTTTGTATTGCTTTCCTGAACAATAGGAGAAATGCTGTTTAATAAAGAGGAAACTTCTTTTGAACCTTTTTCTAACTCTGTTATTTGCTCTTTATCGTATTTTTTAAGCAATTCCAAAAATTCTCCGAAATGAGTTTTTTCTTCATTTGCAACATCAAATAATACTTTTCTAATCGATTCATCATTAATTCCACTTGCTAGTTGCAAATAAAGATTGATAGCATCTAGTTCTGCAATGGCTGCCAATCTAATAGCTTCAGATACCCTATTTTCATTTATACCAGATAAAGGCTCAAGAGGATTTTTCGATAGCAAAACATATCACCACATAATATTATTTCTTTAATACTTATATATTTATGATCAAAATCATTATTATGAAGATGATATTAAAATTATGATATTTTAATCTTAAAAATTCATGGGTTTAGGTAATTAGGCTATACTGCACCAAAATAATTATTTTTATTGATGTAATAATATCATTTACGTATGATCTAATATTAAAATCTCATTATTACATGATGGATAGGCTATTGCTTTATTTTTGATGATAGAAGATAGTTCATATGGATCCTTTAAAAAAATTTTTGCAATATTTAAAGACTTTTCAGGATTATCTATACAGCAAAATACTATACCTGAGCTTTTGGCTTTGAATTTTGGCATAATATCTTTATCATCAATTTCATCCAATTCAATTATTATATTATTGTTTTTGGATAGATTCTTTATTGAATTTAAGATTTCATCGTTTATTAGCAAATCCTTATTTATTTTTATTAGCAAATCCTTATTTACATTTAAGTTATTTAAATAATTTGCTATATTAAATATGTTTTCATTGCTTAAATCAATACAATTTTCATTATTTATACATAAAGGTTTTTCACTAATTCCAATTTCTACGTAATCTTTTAAATTCAATAAATCACGACTATTATAAATCCATAGAACAAATGGTTTTTCTAATTTTAATTTTATTTTATTTCCTTCAGCGCACACAAGATCTTTATTATTTAAAGATGTTAAAATTAATTTACCTCTTAATTCAATACCTTCGCAATTGTTAATATAAATCGGTTTATTTATTATATAAGAAATAGTTATGAAAAACCCAACAGGGCCTAAAGATGATGAAATGCCCAATAAAATTGATTTTAAGAATTTTTGTTCACTTGATGAAATAATAGAGCTTAGCAATGAAAATATAAAATATGATATAAGGAACCTGTAATTAAAGTCAAGTGTTGTATTAAATATTAAAATTAATGATAATAAAAGAGCAGTAATAGCTAAAGGTATCGGATTTTCTGGTTTATTTAAAATAATTTTTTTCTTAGATTTTATAAAGAAATAAGCTACAAAGGATACAAAGATTCCAAAGATGATATAAATTAATAATAAATAATCCATAAATGTATTCGAAAGGAATAAAAAAGGTATAATAGATATAGCGATACCTGATAAATAACTTTTGTTATAAATTGTAGAGATTGCAGAAAAAATAGAAATTATTATTGGTAAAACAGTTAAGTATAATATAAAGCCAATTCCATATATTGTGAAGCTAAACGATATTAAATATTTTAATATAAATAAAAATAAAATTACCATTACAATATTAACTATTATATCGTGTTTTCTACATATCGTTTCTTACACCAAATTTTAAAAATGAAAAAGTTTGTTTAAATAATTTCAAATATAATCCCAAACTCTTTTTCCTTTATAATTATATACTATAGATTTCATAGCTGTAACCTGTTCAATGCTATATCCTATACCTTCTCTACCAATACCAGAATCCTTCCTCCCTCCGAATGGATAGTAGTTGATTCCATGTTTTGGCATATCATTAATATATATCGCACCTACTTCAAGAAATCTAATTAATTTTCTAATAGTATTAACGTCGTTACCAAATATTGATGCATCTAAGCCATATCTTCTTCCATTTGCTAATTCTATTGCTTTATTTAAATCATTAAACTTAGTTATTATTGCTATTGATGAAAATATTTCTTCTTTATATGCAATAAGATCATTAACCTTATCCTGGTCACATTCTATTAAAGCAGGTATTATAAATGTTTCATTAATTCTTTTTCCTCCAAATATTATTTTACATCCCTTCTTTTCAGCATCTTTTACTGCTTCTTCCCACTCATCTGCACTGGACTTATCTATTAATGGTCCCATATTAACGCTCTTATCTCTAGGGTCTCCAACCTTAACTTTTGATAATTCATTTAATATTTTGTTTTTAAGTTCATCATATATTTTATCTTCAGCTAAAATTAATTTTATTGAATCACATCTTTGTCCGCTATAGCTAGTTATTGCCAATGATATTCTTTCTGCTGCTAAGTTTGTATCGGCATCGTTTAATACAATAGCCGGATCTCCCCCTCCTAATTCCATTATAAATTGCTTAACCCCAGCTTCTTTCATTACTTCTATACCAGTTTGCGTGCTACCTGTTAAGTTAATAATGCTTATTTTATTATTAGACACAACTTTAGACATATGCCTTCCAGGTATAGTAATTAAACCTAGGCTTTCTTTTGGAAATCCTGCTTCTAAGGCTATTTTTAATAAAAATATAGAAGGCAATGGATCAGAACTAGGAGGTTTTAAAATTATTGCATTACCTGGTAACATTGTATAAGTTATTTTATTTGCTGAATCAAATAAAGGATAGTTGAATGGAATAATTATTAGAGAAATTCCATATGGCTCCCTTCTAATCAATGCCTCAGTTTCAAGCGCTTCAGAGCTCCAATCTCCAGGTATTAAATCTCCAACTATTTTTCTTAAATCTAAAGGAGCTTTTCTAAGCCTTTCGATGGTTGCAGAAACTTCTCCTTTTGCAGAATTATAAGTTTTCCCTGCATTAATTATTAGGGAATCAATTATAATATCTTGATGCTTTTCTATTAAATCAGCCATTTTTTCAATTATTTTAAGCCTTTGATCTCCTGGCATATCTCTTATTTTCCATCTTCCAACTTTATACATATTATCTATGGAATTTTCAACTTCTTCAATGCTCGGCCTTGATAAATACGCTATTGTGTTGTTATCTATAGGAGAAACTATTTTTGCTATATCATCACTGCTTTTCCATTCTCCATTTAAAAAGTATTTGAAAACAGGTATCCCTTCTTTGATATTATATAGCTCTTTAAAGAAAGGATCATCTAAATTAAGCTTTGTTTTTTCATTTATCAATTACTTCACCATATAAATAATTATTTTAAATACTATTAAGCTTAGGTATATGCATGAAAGATATATTTTTGCTTTATATATTAACATTATATTAGCAGAGATCGATTACATCTGGATTCCTAATCTTAAACCTTTCATTAGAAGTTGCTTTACCCCTTTCATGATAAGATAATGCTTCCCAATAGCCGTCAATGTATTTATCGCTTACATATAATGAACTTAAATATTTAGAGCCCTTCCAACCAAACAAGACTGGAGAATAAATTCTTGCAGGAAATCCTGATTCTGGGCTTAATTTCTTGTTATCCATTTCTATAACAACAAAAGTGTCTTCTAGCAATTCCTTATCTATTGGTATTGTTGAAGAGTATCCTGTTAGACTTTTTGCTAATATCCATTTAGAATCACTTTTTAATCCGGATAGCTTTAATAATTCCCAAACGCTTATTCCTTTCCATCTCCTTCCTTTAACGCTCCACCCTGTAACACAATGGAAATCTTTTTCACCTATATCTCTAGAAATCTCTTCTAATTCATTATAGCTTAATTCTACTTCCTTTATCACATTCCCTTTAACGCTCAATTTGTAATTGTTTATATCAACGCTCGGGATGTAATTTTCTGCAATATAAATTACAAATTTAGGTATTTCCTTTTGTCCAACAGGAATCTCTGAAGAGCACGCCTTATCTAAAAATATTGGTTTCATCTTTTCCCCTATTTCTAGTATTTTTCCATTAATTAAATCATTAGAGATCTTTTCATTAAATTTGTTTAAAATTGAAGAAAACATAACACCGCTGCTGTTTAAAAAATAACCCTTCCTTTCAACAATTCTTAATATACCATCATAATTATTTATTTTAAATTTGTGCAAATTAAAGCTTCTTCCAATAAATTCTTTTTCTATATAATCGCCCAATTCAAAGTTATAATCAAAGAGTTCATTTAATGACTTTATTGTATTAAAAGCAACATTTTTTATATCATTAAAATCATTTATTTTTATTGATCCTCCGCATTCAAAAACTATTGGTATATCTAGATCTTTAAGTTCTTTATTATAATACGCCTTGCATCCTTGTATTTCCATGATTCCCCTATAATTTATAAGAGATGTATATTTTTTAATTTTAACATATATTATTGCTCAACTCTCCCTATTTTATATTTAAACTTAATAGAGGGGAACATGATATTAGATAAGGTACCAAGATATTTTAGACCTCTAATAGGTTTGTTAGGAATTTTAATTATTTTAATAGAAATGCATCTAAACATTTATAAATATGTTTTTTATGCAATATACCTTTTACCATTAATTTTAATTCCAATAATTTTAAAATTCAGCAAAATTAAAAAAGCAAGTAACTTAAAGGGAAGCTATGATGTAATTGAAATAGAATTTAATGGTAGTAAAGAAGAGAAAGAAGAAATGAGCAAGATTATATCAAATATAGTAAAGGATAGATCAAAGGATAACAATGTAAGGTATGGTTCATTTTCAATTTCTTCTGGAGGATATACTAGGTCATTTATAGCAATAGGATCTAAAGAAAAGAGATATGTGGAAATTGAAAGAGAAGTATTAAAAACGCTGATTTCTACAACATTAAAGAACATTAAAATAAAGGATCCAAATGAAGATGAAAAAGATAACATAATAAAAGCAATAGAATCGATAAGTCCTATAGGAAAAGGGGAACTGTTTTTAATTCCAACAGATAAAGGCATATCGTTAAGCGAAGGTATATATTTAGGAAAAACGTTTGATGGTGCTCACGTTAAAGATGTGTATCTTAGCAAAAAAGATCTAGAATCTCATATAGCAATCTTTGGCTCTACAGGCTCAGGGAAATCAACAACTGCAGCAACAATTGCATATAGAGCATCTAGCTATTATGATATTTTAATATTAGACTGGGCAGGAGAGTTTTCTGAAATTATAAATGAAGCTAATGTAATATCACCAAAAGATTTTAATATAGATCCATTTAAAATAGAGGAATTTAATGAAAGAGTTGATATCTTAATAGATTCATTAAGCAATGGTCTAGGTTTAAGTCAACCGCAACAATACCTTTTAATGAAGGTAATACAGGAAGAAAAACCAAAGTCTATAAACGATTTGATAGACAAGATTGATAGGTATGGAGAAGAGGTTAGATGGGATAGAGAAGTAAAGAGGGGTTTATTAAGAAAGGTGGAAAATTTAAGGAATATTGTTAATAAATATGAAAATAAAACATTGGATTTAAAAAATGGAATAAATATCTTAAAGCTTAGTGATATCGATGGATTAAATTCAAGAAAATCATACGCATTGCTATTCTTAGCCATGGTATACCTTAAGAGGAAAAGAGAGGATAAGAACCTTTTAATAATCATAGATGAGGTTCAAAATTACTTTGATGTAGAAGGTGGCTCTTTAATTGAGCAAATGATGGCACAATCAAGGAAATATGGATTAAGCTTAATAGTATCAACACAATCTCCAGCTTTAATACCTAATAGCATATTGCTTAATGCAAATACTAAAATAATACATGCTTTAAGAAGTGCTAGAGATAAAGAAATAATTTATTTATCCATGAATTTAAGTCATGAATTAAATAATCAATTGGATAAACTTGATATAGGAGAAGCTTTAATACAATCTCCTTCAATCACTGATCCTATCATTGTTAAAGTTGATGCTATCAACAAGAGAAGAGATAAAATTGACAAGAGTTTCATTAAGAAGCCAATTTATTCTAATTCCAAAATCAAGACTTTGGATTTTATTAAAGATGATGTCTAATAAATTGTTTGGATTTTCATTGCTTGTATCAATTTCAATAACAATATCCTTATATTCATATATATCTTCAGCTATAGTATTAAACGATTCTGCCAAAACGTTTTCTTTAACCTTCCTTTCATCCCATCCTTTCTTCTTAAGTCTATCCATCAAAATTCTTGGATTTGTTCTCAATAAAATTAAAAATAATGTGTTTAAATAAAATCTATCATCATCTAAAAATACGTCTGGATAATGAGTAACAAGTATCGTTAATCCTTTTCCTTCTTTTAATATTTCCTCTTTTAATTCACGTTCTTTAATTACATAAGTATCCCTACCAGTTTCATCTGGTATAACAAGGTTTTTCTTTATAGCAAAATCTGAGACTTCTATATAATTGCAATTCAATTCTTCTGATAATAATTTAGCTAATGTACTTTTACCAGTACCTGGAGTACCTGAAATAAATATAAACCCTTCTTCATTCATCTTTTTCAACCCAGAACTTTGATATTTCGTCTTGAGGTGGTGAATTTATTATATTTATTTTATCTTTATTTTTAACAAAAACTTTTGGATTATCGCTTGGATTTAAGACCCTTCCTATTATAGAATATTTAACATTCAAGTTCTTCAAAACGTTTTCTGCCTCTTCCCTTTTGTTTATAGGTATCGAAGCTAAAATGGAACCGCTGCTTATTAATTTTAAGTAATCTATATTCATTTTTTCAGATATAATTTTTGTTTCCATCTCGACAAATACTTTATCTTCATACATTTCTATGTCATGATTTGAAGAATATGCTATTTCATATACTCCTCCCAACAATCCTCCTTCAGTAGGGTCATGCATGCTATTAACTAGTCTTCTATCAGAAAGCTCTAATGCCACTTTCATTATGCTTATCCTTTTTACAAAATCTGATGCGCTTTCTATTACATTTAAAGGTACTCCAGACTTTATTGCTCTCTCTCTAAAATCCGTTGCAATAATAGAGCTCCCTTCTAGTCCAGCAGGATTTATTTGAAATATTAGATCGCCTTCCTTTGCATTTCTTGTTGGTATATAGCAATCTCTGCAAGAACAACCAATTGCTGTTCCGATAATAATAGGAGAAATTAGACCTGGAGTAGATTCTGTATGTCCTCCAACTATTTCTATGTTTAGATTTTTTGCTTCTTTAACTGCGCTTTCCATGATGCTATTTAATGAAGAATACAAAGACTTTTCTGGCATTAAAATATCTAAAATAATCCATCTAGGCCTAACCCCTGTTACAGCTAAATCATTTGTAACTATATCAACTGCTAAGGATCCTGCATAATATCTGGCTTCAGTAATAGGATCTGAATGTATTGCTAATATGCATGAGCCTAAATCAATTAATGCTGCGTCTTCTCCAATTTCAGAGCCGATTATTGTTGAGGCCTTTTTGAATGAATTTGCATTATCTAATACGATTTCTTTTAATATTTCTGAAGGTAGCTTACCTATCCATTTTGACAAATTAAACCCCTAATATTGTTCTCTTGCTATTTTTGCAGCTTTAACCATATTTATCATTTTTCCTTTAGCTATATCCCTAGGTAAGAGCTTTAAGCCACAATCGGGATCAATGAAAACCTTTTCTGGGCCAATAATATCTAGCTTCATTAGCTTATCAATAGCATCTTTTATTTCATTAACGCTCTCTATTTGTAATGAATGTACATCAACAACTCCATAACCAAGTTCTTTATTATATCCATATTCTTTTAGATATGGTAATAATCTGAAATCGCTGTTTTTGAATTCCAAATCGAATTGATCGACAGGATAATCTAATATATAAGGCAAAAGTCTTTCAAGTCTTCCATAACAAATATGTACTATTCTTTTTGCATCAATACCTTTAAATATATAATCTAATGCTTCCTTTAGTAGATCAGCTTCTTCCTTCCAAGGTCTTGTGGATAAGGCAGGCTCATCAACTTGCACATATTTTGCCCCATTTTTAATACCTTCTAAAATTTCTTCTCTTATTATTTTTGCAAAATCCATTATAACCTCTCTTCTGTCTCCATAAAACAGATCGAAGCTCCATTCAAGCATTGTATAAGGCCCAGTTATGATTAATTTAACAGGCCTTCCATTGCTTATTTTACTTGTATATAGCCAATCAGTAATTATCATTTCTTTAATTCTTTCTAATTTACCTGTAATAATAGGTTTTCTGAAGTAAACGTTATCGAATATCCTAACCCAATCCCCTTCATTATATCCCTTTAACCTTTGTGCAAAATATACTACCATATCTTCTCTTGACTGTTCACCATCGCTTATTATATCAATTCCAGCCTCTAAATAATCCTTAACTACTTCATTTATTGAATCTCTTATCTTTTCATGGAATTCTTCTTCACTTATCTCGTTTCTATCCCTTTTCTTTATTATTTCGCTTGCATTACCAAGTTTTGGATAGCTTCCTACTACAGTTGTGGGGAATTTCTTCGGAACTTCATAGCTCATTGTTTCTCAACCTCCTTTATAGGATTTATAATCTCTGCATTTAATTCATTCCCTAATTTCTCTAAGCAATACCCAAGTAAATAGGTCTTCCTAATTGCAAAATTATAAGGAATTACATCAAACCATGTAGTTGTTGTTATTCCAACTTCTTCCTTTTCTATTTTTAAAATATTAGTAAAAATTTCCTTTATTTTATCACAATTATCATCATAAATTCTTCTTGAATCTATTAAACCCAATATTGGTTTTTTATCAGAAAAGCCTTTGCTTTCTATTAAATCTAAGGCTCTTGAAGGAGAATCCATTATATCTAGGCTTATATAATTGACTTTTGTATCAATTATTTTTTCATAAACTTCCTTTTTAGGTATATCAAAATAAACTGAAAGAGCTGTTGGTATCTTAACCCTCTTTGCTATATTTGATATAAGTTCTTTAGCTAATTCAGCATCTTCTTCACTTATTTCATGGTCTGATAATATTGGTTCATCTATTTGTATCATACCTGCGCCTGCCTTTTCTGCTTTCTCTACTTCCATTGATAATATTGATGAAATACTATTAGCTAGGTCTTCTTTAGATAAGCCGCTTTCGTTTTTACCCATTAATACCAAACTTAAAGGTCCTGGAATAACTGCCTTTAATAATGATGGGTATGCAACCTTTTTATAAAATCTTATCCTTTTCGCCCAAACGAATTTTTCAACATCAGGTTCTGCAGTAAATATTGGTATTCTGTAAAAGAAGTTGTTATCAAAATATCTTAATAGGCCTGCTATGGAAACGTTTCTCCATGATTCTAAAAATGGTCTAAATATATCATGGAAATCAAGCATTCCATCAGTAACATATCTTAACCCCGAAGAAATCTGAGCCCCTATAACAGCGCTTGATGAAATAGCTATAGTAATTTCATGATCTAAATAAGTGGAATCCCCCCTTTCTAAATCCCTCATTTCATGTCTTACATCTATAGACCTTGGATAGCCTCCAAGAACTGCTCCCCATAGTTTGACCACATTTTTCACCTATGTTTTTTAAAAAGCAAAAAATAATAAACTTTAAACATTTACCCAAACTTTATTAACAAATCATTTTGCAAGTATTTTAAATTCCTATTAAGATAATTAATATGGTGGAAGAATGCCCAAAATTAAGGGAAACATCTATATAGTAGATGGTTTAAGAACGCCTGTAGGAAAATTCGGCGGAAGCTTAAAAGATATTCATCCTGCTGATCTTGCATCTTTTACTTTAAAATCTTTAATAAATAGGGTTGGAATTTCACCAAAGGATTTAGACATGCTTATTTATGGTCATGTTATTAGAGCCGGAACCGGTATGGATACTGCAAGACAAGTTGCATTAAAAGCTGGTGTCCCAGAATATATAGATTCTATGACGGTAGACATGGTTTGTGCGAGCGGTATGAATGCAATAATAACTGCTGCAAATTATATTCAAGCAGGATCTTATAATTTGATAGCCGCTGGCGGTATGGAATCAATGAGCTATGCCCCATTTTTATTAAAACAAAACATTAGATGGGGAGTAAAACATTTAATAGGTAATGAAATGAAGGTATTGGATGCAATGGTATATGATGGTTTATGGGACGTGTTTCAAAATAAAATAATGGGAGAAGAGGCAGATATGACTGCAAAAGAATATAATGCTGATAGGGATTCATTGGATAAAATTTCTTACGAATCTCATATGAGAGCTGCTAAGGCATGGGATTCTGGTTTGATGAAGGACTTTGTTATACCTTTTGAACAAAACGGTAAAACTCTTTTAGAGCAAGATGAAGGTATAAGGAAGGATACTAGTATAGAAAAATTAAAAATGTTAAAACCAGCATTTAGCGGAGGTTATCATACAGCTGGAAGCAGTAGTCAAATAAGCGATGGTGCCGCTTCCTTATTAATAGCCAGTGAAGATAAAGTTAAGGAAATGGGCTTAAAGCCATTAGCAAAAATAGTTGGTTTTGCATTTCATGGTGTTGAAACGTGGAAGTTCCCGGCAGCACCTGTTGGAGCAATAACTAAATTATTGGATTCTATAAAATGGAACATAAATGATGTAGATTATTTTGAAAACAATGAGGCGTTTGCAGTAAATAGTTTTATATTACATAAAGAGCTAGGAATTCCTTATGATAAGCTTAATGTACATGGAGGGGCAATAGCTATAGGCCATCCTTTGGGAATGAGTGGGGCAAGAATAACTTTAGAATTAATTAATGTACTTAAGAAACATGGAGGGAAGAGGGGAATAGCATCTATTTGCCATGGCTTAGGAGGAGCATCAGCAATAGCGATAGAATTAGTCTAAAATATTTTTGCGATAATATTCTTTAAGAGATTTAAACATTGCTTGACAAAATAAAGGCAAGCCT
>DAXV01000037.1:2602-3174 GCA_002506595.1 Acidilobaceae archaeon UBA158 | reverse complement strand
ATATACAATAGATCTATTAAAGACGGGCTAAATACAGTTTTAATTAAGGATGCTGGTTTAACTCAGTTACCTCCCGGTACAATAACATGCATAGGTATAGGCCCTGATTATGAAGAAAAAATTGATAAAATAACAGGATCATTAAAATTATTATGAGTGAAGTTTTGCAGGACAGATGGGATGTTGAAGTAAATATATCAAAAGATGTAGATAATATAAGATATTCGAAAAAAATTATATTAATAATAAAAAATCATTCTCCCTATATTAGGAAATTTGAAATTGGAACAAAATATTTGAATTTTAAAGATCAATATTCTGCTTTAAAATTTAGAATGTATTATAATTTGATTTCTCCAGTAGTAATACATATAGATAAATATAGAAAAGAAAAAGTAGAAATACCAATACCAAAGGTAAATTCTTCTCCAGAAGACAATATAGTATTATATGTAAAAAATTTAGATAAGAATGAAGAAAAGGAAATAAAAATATATGTATAAAAGAATAGCTATAAAAAGAATTAGAAAATTATATAAAAAAGCAATAGAAAATATTGATAATATAGAATT
>DAXV01000037.1:396-2528 GCA_002506595.1 Acidilobaceae archaeon UBA158 | reverse complement strand
CCATGGATCCCTGGTAAAACATTGCAAATTAGGGTTAGGAAAGGTAGGATAATATATAAATGTTTATATTGTGGATACGTGAAAAGATTCAATATTAGAAAAAATTTAAAAAATATTTATAATAATGATAAAACTAAGGGCGGCCAAAGTGGCCGGGAAACACCCGTTCCCATTTCGAACACGGAAGTTAAGCCGGCCCACGTCCGTACGAGTACTGGTGAAAACCGGGAAAGTACGGAAGCCGCCCGCTAAAAATTTTTAATCATTTTTTAGTCAGAATGCCCGTCTATCATCATTTACTCAGCTAATATGTTTTCCTCACCTTTTATAATTATTTTTAAATTTATTTATAATTTATATGAAACATGGTACAGAAGGTTCATGTTAAAGATATAGGAATTGAAGGCGTAAATCCACCAGAAAATGTATGTAATGACAAGAAATGTCCATGGCATGGAGAGGTTAGGATTAGAGGATTTATATTTAAAGGGGAAGTAATTAGAGTAAAACATGGTGTTGCCCTTGTAAGGTTTACAAGATATCATTATATACCAAAATATGAAAGATATGAAATAAGAGTATCTAAAATAAAAGCTCATGTTCCAAAATGTTTAAATATTAATGTAGGAGATAAAGTATTAATTGGCGAAACAAGGCCTTTATCAAAGACAATAAGATTTGTTGTTATTAACAAAATATGAAGCCAATAAGTGCAAAAGTTACAAAAGGAATAACTGTAGGTACAATATTAAAAGTAGCNNNNAAAAAGAAGATATGCTAAAGCAGGAGTTGCTGATATAGTTTCTGTATCAATAATAGAAGGTGATTTATCTTTAATAGGAAAGGTAATGAAAGCTGTTATAATTAGACAAAGAAAAGAATATAAAAGAATGGATGGAACTAGGATAAAATTTGAAGATAATGCATGTGTAATTATAAAAGATGAAAAAACAGGAATTCCTGCAGGTACTGTTATAAGAGGGCCTGTAGCAAGAGAAGTTGTAGAAAGATGGCCAGAAATTGGAAAAATTGCAAGTATTATTGTATAAAATGGTATTAAAAATCAAAGATATAAATTATGAAGATTGGAGTCCATCTTGGAAAAGCTCTAAAAAACCAAAAAAACAGAGGAAATATATAATTAATGCTCCTTTACATGTTAGAGGAAAAATTATTTCATCTATGTTATCTAAAGATATAAAAAATATAATAAAAATAAATTCTTTACCTTTAAGGGTTGGAGATTATGTAAAGGTGTTGAGAGGAAAATATAGGAATGTAGAAGGATTTGTAGTTTATATTGATAGAAAAAGATATAAAGTATATATAGATAATGTAAAGTTTACTAATAAGAAAGGAAAGGAAATATATAGACCTATTCATCATTCAAAGCTCATGATTTTAAGATTAAATTTAAAGGATAAGAAAAGGATAGAAATTATAAAAAGAAAAATGAAAGATAAAAATGTTCCTGAAGAAAAAATAAACGATTTGATTAATAATTTCTCAGTAAAAGATGATGAATTGGCAAAAGTAATGGAAATAAATAAGAAATTTAAATAAAAATAAATTTTTAAATAGTTTATGAAAATTTAAATAAAATGGCTCATGTTTCAAATAAGAGACATTTAAGAAGTATTGCAGCACCAAAAACATGGCCAATAAGTAGGAAAAAATATTATTGGATTATTAGGCCAACTACAAATGGTTATAAATTTTTATATTCAATGCCAATCCTTTTATGGTTAAGAGATTATTTAAATATTGTAAAAACAAAAAGAGAAGCTAAATATTTATTACAAAAAGGAAAGATTTTAGTTAATAATAAGAAAGTGAAGGATTTGGGATACTCTGTTGGTATATTTGATGTAATTTCTATTCCAGATTTAAATAAAAATTATAGAGTTGTTATTTCAAATAATTTAAAGTTAAAATTAATTGAAATACCTGAGGAAGAGAAAGATTATAAAATAATAAGAATAAATAAAAAGAATTTAGTAAAAGGTGGAAAAATACAAGTTACTGGAATTGATGGAAGGAATTTTATTATTGATGATAAAAGTATAAAAACAGGAGATAGTATATTATTTAATACTAAAGAAAACAAAATAGAAAAAATAATAAAAATGAGT
>DAXV01000037.1:0-367 GCA_002506595.1 Acidilobaceae archaeon UBA158 | reverse complement strand
TGGATTCTGTAAAAATAATTAAAAGGCCATTTGGTCATACAAGATTTGTAGAATATACAAATTTGGATAATAATAATAAAGAAGAAACAATATGGGAATATGTAATTCCTATAGGCGAAGATAAACCATTAATTAAAGTAAGATGAACTCTAACAAAAACAATATAATGAGAAGAATTATAATTGATAAAGTAACAATAAATATTGGTGTAGGAAAACCTGGTGAACCACTTGAAAAGGCAGAAAAGTTATTAAAGAAAATGTTTCCAAATAGAAAACCTGTAAGAACAAAGGCAAAGAAAAGGGTACAAGCTTGGGGTATTAGACCTGGATTAGAAATTGGGGTTAAATTAACATTAAGAGGAAAA
>DAXV01000081.1 GCA_002506595.1 Acidilobaceae archaeon UBA158 | reverse complement strand
AGGATCAATTTTTATTACAACCTTCTCTCCATTATTATATTTAGCCAAAATTTTCCCAATTTTTATTTTTCCATGTTCTCTAATACTTAATGATAATTTATCTCTAGTTTTTCTCCTCGATCCCTTTCCCTTTCTTGCTGTCATTAAATAAAAATCTTTATGATATATTTTTAAATAATATTTAGAAAAATATATAAATGGAAGTAGGTGAAAAAAAATTGGTTACTCCTGGATATGTCAAAAATATATTAAAAGAAATTAAGAAAAAAAGGGAATTATCTTATGTTGAAGAAAAAACATTAAAATTCCTTGAACAAATGTATAAATTAGATGAAAATGAAGAAAAAGAGATATTGGAGCAATTAAAAGATATAAAAATACCTGATGAAGTAAAAATACAAATATTAGAAATTTTACCAAAAAACGAAGAACAACTTAGACATGTATTATATACAAATACATTGGCAAAAGAAGATATGGAAAAAATATTAGAAATATTAAAGAAATATGAATAGAAAAGAAGAATACGCAATTGTTTTAGCATATTTACCTGCTGGAGACCCAACTAAAAATATTAAAGAGCCTGTAGTATATGCAGTTGGAAAAGATTATTTTACCTTATTATTGTTAACATTAAAACCTGGCGTAAATGTAAATTTATTTGAAGAATTATATGTAGGAGAGGGACAAAGACAAAAGGTTAGATCAATATTAAGAAGAGTAGGAATAAATGATTTACCAGAAGTAGCAAAAGCAAATTTAGAAAAGGTAATAAAGGATTTAATAAGGAAAAATGAAAAGAAATATGTAGAATTTTTTAATAATGCAGGATCATTAAATATTAAAGTTCATATATTAGAATTATTACCAAATATTGGAAAAGTAACTGTACAAAAAATAATTGAAGAAAGACAAAAGAAACCATTTGAATCTTTTGAAGATATAGAAAAAAGGGTTAAAGGTATAGGAAAAGTTGAAGATATAATATATCAAAGAATAATACAAGAATTATCTGGAAAAGAAAGAATAAAATTATTTACTATTTAATTTAGCTTTTAAATTTAAATATTTTTCAAAATTATCTAAGGGTATTCCATTTTCTTCCTTTACCTTTATTAATATCAATCTTTTACTCAATTTCTTTAATTTTCTTTTATTCATTGAAAAATTTCTCAAATGAGATTTCATTAAATGCTTACTATACTTTTTACTATTTACAAAAACATGACCACACAATGGACAAATGTATAATAACATACCATTCCTTCCTTCTTTTCTAATAGCACTTAGCATTTTATTAAAAATTATGGATAAATTTTTAAAAGATANNTTGACTTATTGTTGGTAAGGTAGGATAGTAGGGACAGTAAACTTTAAAACTTTAAACCATATCCTCTATTATGGTATTTAGAATGCTCAAACTAGAGTTTTATGTTCCCCGTGCCTTGGAAAATACTTCTGATGTTAAAGAGATAGAAGAATCGCTAAAAAAGGTAAAGTCTTCTCTTAATGTAGATGTAAGGAAATATATAATTGATGAAAATGGAGAGGAAGATTCGAAATCAAAAATTCTTTGGGGTTTATCTGTTGGTAAAAGGATAAAAATAAAACAAACGAGGAAGTCAAAATCAATATATCTACAACTTATTGTTTTTGGGAATAATAACCCAATAATGTTTTATCCACAGACAAGGACTGGAGAAGAAATAAAAGTTAAGGAGTTTTTGGGAGGATTGTTGAAAAGAGAAATTAACGTTTGCACAAAAAGTTTGAGATTGAAGATGAACTAAGAGGTAAAAGAAAATGATAAATAGAAAAGTAATAATCCAAGATTCCGAATCCAGATTCTTTGAGGCTTTAAAAGAAGTTTTCATAGGTGCAGAAGTTGAGGGGGAATCCGGATATATCAATTTAATGAGGATAAAATCAAAATATTTTGATAAAATCTTCAAATTATTGCAGAAGGAAATAGATGAAAAAACAAAAGAGTTCCCCGAGTTTAAGGGGGAGTTGTTTGATAAACTTTATAGCTTCTTTAAAAGATATTTCAGTGAGAGCGGGTCAATTTATTTCAGGTATACTCCTTTTAATGAGAGAATCTATGAAAAGGTTTACACAGACAACAAAGATGTCGTAATGTTCTGGAAAACACACATGCTTTACTATGTTAAGACGGACATTCAGCCGAAAAGTATGGAAGTTGTGGTCGAGGGTATAAGATTTTTCTTCGATGTTTCCAAATTGCAGCATAAAAAGGCATGGGAAAAGAGGGAATTAATTTATGAGTTGAAAGAAGTTAGAGAGGATGGAACGATTGTCTTCTATGTCTTTTACTCTGAAAAAGGAAGGAAAAAGAAAGTAAGTGAAATCTTAAAAGAGCTAGAAAAGAAAGGCATAAATTTAGATGAGGAGATTTTAGAAAAGGCTTTCAGAGTTTTTGAGAAGCAAAATGAAGTAGATTACTTCATAAACAAAAATGCAAGACAGTTTTTGAAAGAGCAGTTTGACCTCTGGTTTTATCAGTATATTTATTCGGATGAAACACAATTTACGGAGAAGAGAATTAAGCAGTTAAAAGTTTTAAAAGAAATTGCTTACAAAATTATTGATTTCATTGCACAGTTTGAGGACGAGCTAGTTAAAATATGGGAAAAACCAAAGTTTGTTTTGAACAGCAATTACGTTATTACATTGGATAGAATTGCCAAGAAAGAGGGTGGGATAAAGGTTATCGAGAAAATAATAGAGAGATTAGTTGAGCAAAAGAAAGAGTTTGAAAGAAATTTAAACAAGTGGAAAGAGATCAAATCTAATAACAAATCATATAGAGAAAGATTCGAGGAAGCTGGAGAAATAAGGAATCAAATAGTTGAGTGGTATTTGCTAGATTTAATTGACGAAGGATTCGATCCAATGAAAATTTTAATCCCGACAATCATAGGCAAGGGATTGAATCCAGAGTACCAGTTTTTACCAGTTGATACAAAGTATTTCAAGGATTTAGAGCTTGAGATTTTAAGCTTGTTTGATAATTTAGATGAGGAGTTGGATGGCTGGCTAATTAAAAGTGAGAACTGGCAGGCTTTGAATACTATATTACCTAAATTTAAGGAGAAAGTGCAAACAATTTACATTGATCCGCCATTTAACACAGGAAGCAACGAATTTACAATGTATATCAATCGCTTTTTAGATTCTGCTTGGATTACAATGATTGAAAACAGATTAAGATTAGCTAAGGAAATTTTAAAAGATACTGGAAGCATCTATGTAAGAATTGATTATCATGGAAATCATTATGTTAGATTTTTAATGGATGATATTTTCGGGAAGGAGAATTTTAGGAATGAGATAATCGTAAGTACAGGGAAAGTGTATTTTGGTGGCGGAAAAAACAGATTTAATAACACTGTCAATTCTCTATTTTTTTATAGTAAATCTGATAACTTAAAATTTTATACTTACAGAAGAGAGAGATACGATTTCGAACCTCAAATAACTAACTTTTATACAAAAGGAGACTCTCCTGATAAATATAGAAAATTTGTTTTTAGAAATAAAAGAATAATCTTAAAAGTTCCTGAAGGGTACCATTGGAAATACTCACAAGAAGCAATTGACAAATTAGAAGAAAAAGGGCTTATTATATGGAAAAAATCACGTAGAGCAATTTTCAAAATAATAATTAATGGTAAAGAAAAAGAATTTGAATATTCTCCTTATCACATCATGGATTTAGGTAAGGCGATAACTAATAATTGGACAGACATTCCTGGTTTTGCTAATCCTCCTACTACTGGTTTTGATACAGAAAATACTGAAAGTCTCTTAAAACGAGTGATTCTGTCATCTTCTGATAAAAAAGATTTAATTATGGACTTCTTCCTTGGATCTGGAACAACAACAGCAGCAGCTCACAAGCTTGGAAGAAAATGGATTGGAATTGAGATGGGAGAACATTTCTATACTGTTGTTTTGCCAAGAATGAAGAAGGTTTTGGCTTATGATAAATCTGGAATTTCAAAAGATGAAGATGTTAAAGAAAATTACAATAAAAATAAAGCTGGTGGCTTCTTCAAATACTACGAATTGGAGCAATATGAAGATACCCTAAGGAGAGTTAAATATGCTGATGCTGATCCATTCTTTGACCCAACACAAGACCCTTACAACCAATACATTTTCATGAAGGACTTGAAGTTATTGGAAGCTTTGGAAGTGGACTATAAGAACAATAAAGTTAAGGTTAATCTGGAAAAGCTTTACAACAACATAGACATTGCAGAAACCCTATCAAATCTCCTTGGCAAGTGGATAAAGAGGATTACAGGGGATTACGTTGAGTTTGAGGATGGCGAAAAGGTAAATATTAAGGACTTAGATTACAAGCTAGTAAAACCTCTGATATGGTGGGAATAATGAGAGGAGAAAACAAAATAATATCAGGAACGGCAATGGCTGTTTTATTAGGATTTGGAAGCATAATATCAGCAATACTTATACCAAATATAGATCTAGGTAGTAGAATAATATTGTTCCTTATTGGTTCGATATTCACTGGGTTAGGTATATATTTTTCTAGAGGGTGATCAAAAATGATTGTTAGACCAATTCTCCAATCAATAGTTGAAGACATAGATTTTGATAATTTACCAAGCAATTGGAATATGCTGGATACTGTAAGCTTTTCAAAAAGCAAAAAACTATGGGACTTTCAGCAGGAAGCTCTTAAAAATTCTATTAAGGTTTTGTATCTCTACTTTAAAGAAGATCAAGCAGATAAGAAAAAATTCTATCAAAGGTACAAACTCAATAGTTTGGATGAGGATTTAGAAAAAGAATTAGATATAAAGATCTCCAAGTCGAAAAAAGGTATCTTATCTATTCTCCAGCAATATTATCCAATTGAAAACGAGAAAATAAAATTCCACAACTTCATAAACAGATCTGCCTTCTGGATGGCAACAGGAAGCGGTAAAACTCTGCTGATTGTAAAGCTTGTTGAAGTCTTGAAAAGATTAATGGATCTTGGAGAAATTCCAAAGAAAGATATATTAATTCTCACATACAGAGATGACTTGATCAACCAACTGAAAAAACATGTCAACGAGTTTAACGAGTTAGCAACAGATAGAGGATTTAAAATAAGCCTTGTAGAATTAACCGAGTATGATAAGATAAAAAGAGAGAGTTTAATTCCATTTTTCAACGAAATAACAGTTTTTTATTATAGGTCAGATTTAATAAGTGATAACCAAAAAGAGAAAATAATTGATTTCAGAAACTATGAGAATAATGGCAACTGGTACATAATTCTTGATGAAGCTCATAAAGGAGATAAGGAGGAATCGAAAAGGCAAATGTTTTATTCCATTATGTCTAGAAATGGATTTTTATTCAATTTCTCAGCTACATTTACCGATCCAAGAGATGTTGTAACAACAGTTTATAACTTTAATTTAGAAAGATTCATCTCAGAAGGTTATGGTAAACACATCTACCTACTTAAGCAAGAAATGAGAGCTTTTAAGGAAAAGGAGGATTACAACAAAGAAGAAAAGCAAAAAATCGTTTTAAAGTCCTTAATTCTGCTCACTTATCTTAAAAAGATTAGAGAAAAAATAAAAGAAGTTGCTGGAAATGTCTACCATGAACCTCTAATGTTAACTTTAGTCAATACTGTAAACTTGACAGAGGCTAAAGAAGAAAAACCCGATTTAACTTTATTCTTTGAGGAAATAGAAAGAATCGGGAAAGGAGATTTTGATAAAGAAGTTTTTGAAAAGGCTAAGGAAGAACTGCTTCAAGAATTCTCAGAAAATCCTCAATTAATTTATGAAGACATTCCAATTAATATTGACGAAGATTTGATTAAAAACTTGAAAGTTGGAGACATTTTAAAACATGTTTATAATTCCGAGAGTTTTGGAAGTATAGAAGCTATATTAATTCCTGGAACAAAACAGGAAGCAGTATTCAAACTAAAAACCAGTGATAAACCCTTTGCCCTAATTAAAATTGGAGATACAATAAAATGGATAAAGGACAATCTTAAAGGTTATGAGGTTGTGGAAAGTTATGAAGATAAAAGTATCTTTGAAAATCTCGATGAGAGAGAGGATATAAACATTCTAATGGGTTCAAGGGCTTTCTATGAAGGCTGGGATTCTAACAGACCAAACGTTATCCTTTTCATCAACATAGGTACTAAAACTGAAGCAAAGAAATTTGTTATACAATCTATTGGAAGAGGTGTGAGAATAGAGCCGATTAAAGGTAAAAGGAGAAGATTAAGAAATCTCTACAATAAAGGAGAAAATCAGGACTTATTCCAGAAAATAAACAAATACGTTCAGCCGTTGGAAACCTTGTTTATATTTGGAACAAATAGAAATGCTTTGTCTGAGATTATAGCTACATTAAAATCGGAGAGAGAATTCGAGGAGACAATTGAACTAATAAAAAACGAGGATGCTGAACATCTTACTCTTCTCATTCCTGTTTTCAAGCCTTCAAATAGGAAGTTATATCAAGAAAGAGAACCTCAAAAATTCTTGATTTCAGAGCCTCTCTTTAATATGCTGGGGGAGTATTTTACTTCTACTGACGACAGGATTCTTATAATTCAAAATGATTTGTCTCCAGATCTCCTTACTCATATAAGAAACAGTTTTGCCGACAAAGAAAAGTATTACAAGGTTGTTTCTGAGGATATAAATATTCCATTGAAGATAGCCATACAAAAATTAGTAGCTCACTTTGATCTTAATATTGAAGAGCTGGATAAATTCAAGCCGCTAGAAGATGAAATAATCCACTTCAAAAAGATCAAAGTATTTCTAAAAACGAAAGAAGAAATTGATGAACTAAAAGAAAAAATAAATAAAGTTTCTGAATTCAAAGATTCTGAAGCAAGAAAGAAGGAACTAAAATCAATGCTCGAAAGAGGAGAAATTTCCATAGATGAGTTTACATCCAAAATAGAAAAGCTAGCAAGGACTTCAAAAGAAGAAAGTTTCAAAGACCTAAAAATAAAGAATATAGCAAATCATTATTATATTCCACTTATTCTTTCGGAAAAAGAAAAGTTGGATTATATAAAGCACATAATAAAAACGAGAAGTGAAGTAAAATTCATAAAAGATTTAGAAACTTACCTTGAGAAGAATAAAGACAAGATAGATGTTGATTGGTGGATGTTCAGCAAGATAGATGAGCATTTAGATGAAGTTTATATTCCTTACTATAATCCAGATAGCAACAAAATGGAGAAGTTTAAACCAGACTTCATATTTTGGTTTAACAAAGGAAAAGATTACTTCATTGTTTTTGTAGATCCAAAGGGGATTAAGCACACAGAATTTGAGCATAAAGTAGATTGGTTCAGGAAAATTTTTGGTGATGTAGACTCACCAAAAGTATTTGAATTTGATAGTTTCAAAATCAAAGTTTTCCTATATTTATATACAGAAGACAAAAATAAACTCTCTGAAGGATATAGAAAATATTGGTTTGACAAAATTGATGATATATTCAAGAAAATTAGATGCTCTATTTCATATTCATAGCTTTTTATGTCTTCCTTATAGAAAATTAAACTCTTCTTAATTTTCCACTTTCCTTTATCCTACCTTTAATCTTCTTCTCCCATTCTTCATACTTTAAAACTTTTTTCTATTCAAGCAATTCAACTAGTGCAGAAAGCATATATTATTTAATAACTCAATTTCTTCTTTTAACTCCTTGTTCACTTATCTGGAGAAAAAAGATAGAGGAAGTAATTAAGCGTCTAAGCAGGCAAAGGAAAGATCTGCTAAAAGACCAAATAAAATATTTGTAGATGATTTGTAGGCTTATGAAAAAAGTTTCAAGAAAGTTTTCTATAGCAGGTATAAAGATCTCAAAGTTGAATTCATGAGAAGAACTGGAATTATAACAAAAGAAACAAACATGTTGTTGAACTATTGTATGAAGACAAACTAAAACCTTTAAGAGAATTTAAGAGTGAGGAAACAGCTAAGATATGATTAGGTAGTTGGTTTGTTTACTATAATTTCTTAAGACCTCATCTGAGCTTGAAAAGTAAAACATCATCTGAAGCTTGCGGAATTGATTTAAAAACAGAAAATGGTTGGGAAGACTTAATAAGAAAGGCTACTTATTATCGGACTATGTCGACAAATTCGTTTCCAGCGATGTGGTGGTAGATGTTCGATAATTTTTATTTTTTCATCCCACCAACAATAAGTTAACATAACCATAAAAGGAAAAATTTATATTTATCAAAGTAGTATACAATATGTTAAAAAAATTTTACAGAAAAATTTATATATAAGATTTATAAGGAAAATAATTATCATGAATAAAAATTTTTATAAATTATATCACTTGTCAATTGTAAAATTTATTTATTTTGAACTAAAAACATAGCATGATCTCTATGATAAGGATCCAATCTTACTTCCTTAATTATCTTTAATCCATAATCTTCCAAACTTTTTCTAACTTCGTTGAATATTTCTTTTGGATTTTTTGATACATCTATTGATCTTGCCTTAACTGCTAAAAATCCATATCCATTGTTTTTTAAATAGTATTCAATGTTTTTAATAAATATTCTAACCTGATGTGGCTGTGCAACATCTTGATATAATATATCAACTTTTTCTACAATATGTAAGTAACTTTCTGGTTTATCTGCATCTGATAATAATGTAATTATATTTTTTCTATCATATAATATTGGGACTAATTCTCTCAAAATCCTTGGAGCAACATCTATACCAAATATTATTCCTTTTTCTCCTATTATATCTGATACATGAGAAGCAGTAGTACCTGCAGCAATTCCTAAATATAATATTTTATCCCCCTCTTTTATTGGAACTTTTCCAATATTTTTCTTTATCGCAGCCGCTAATTTTGATCTATCAGCAATCCATTCTCTATATTCTACTTTATTATATTTTACCAATCTTTCTTCATATACCTTTTTCCCTTCTATCAAATTTTTTGTATATAATCTTCCCCTTTCATCAATAAATATTCTATTATTTTCTTTTAATGGTCTTATCTTCATTTTTTATTTAATTCATTAAATCTCTCTTCAAGCTCTTTCTTTAACCTTTCATATATTAATTTTTTATCTGTTGCATCAACTCTTGCAGCTATTGCAATTTTTGACGCCAATGTTCTAGCCATTGCACCTCTATTTTTTATTGGCAATCTTTGTAAATATGGATGATTGAATATAACACCGTGCTTTGGTGGTTTTATTCCTTTTGTTAGATGTAAAAACAAAGCTTTTTCTGCACCTAAAACTTGTATTGTAGATGAAGGTAATAATGACAATTCTTTTAATCCACCAGATAATGCGATTAATCTTGCAGCAATTGTTGGTGTAGCTATTTCTGATAAATTTGGGGCAATTTCTTTTATTGATTTTTCTATATAATCCTCTAATTTTTTTCTTAGATCATATAATTCCTTTATTTTATTTGCAATATAATTGATCATTTCAATATCTTTTTCATCAAATATCTTTCCTCCCATTGTTCTTTTTATATTATTATTTTCCATTAGTTCTTCTCTTTTTTTATTTAAAATTGTCTTTATAAATTTCTCATGATCTTCAATTTCTTGAGATATCTCTGGAAAATATAATCCATACCATTCCCTAAATCTTTCCATAAATAAATTTAAAGATTTATTTAAATCATCTAAAAAGTTAATTGCCTGGATTATTAATTCATCTTTACTTACAGAATCTGATATTTGTTCTTTTAATAAATCGATTAATAATTCATTATCATATTTTTCATCTTTTATTTTGTCCAAAGCTTTTCTTATAATTTCTTTATTATCTATATATTTATATCCTTCGAATTTCTGACCTATAAAAGTATCATCATTATTTAAAAATTCTTTTATTTTATCCGGTAATTTATTTTTATATATATTTTTTAAATCTTCAACATCTAATTTTATTTCTTTAAATTGATAATTTTCAAGATTTTCATCAAATATATATAATCCGTTATATCTTAATAATAAATATCTCATAAAAGATATATTAAAAAAATATTTATAAGGGGTTATTTCAAAATCTTCAAAGATATTCTAAATCCTCTAGAAGGTATTTGCATATTTATAAAATAATTTTTGAAAAACCTTTCATCATTTGCAACATCTATAAATCTTCTATAAATTCTTAATTGATATGTTTCATATATTTTTGTTCCTCTCTTTCCTAATGTTCTCATTGTTGGTATTCTAATTATCTTTGTTGGCAAATTTACTGGTCCTCTTTTTTCGATACCTAATTGTTCAATAATTTTCAATAATTGCTCTGTAAATTGGTTCAATGTTTTTAAATCTGAACTCCACATTTTTATTCTAATCATTGACATAAAAAGATTATTATCAATATATTTTTAAATCCTTTTTACTGGTTCTATTTTTAATATATAAAATATTTTATCCAAGACTTCCTTTGTTAAATAAACTAAAAATAATCTATGAGGGTATTTATCTTTATAATTTATTATTGGAACATTTTGATAAAATTCATTAAATGTCCTAACGAGTTCTATTAAATATTTATAAAGTATATTTAATTCTAAATTATTTTCTATTTCCATTAATATGTCTTTAAATTCGAATATTTTCATTATCAATTTTTCTTCATATTTATTTAATTCTTTTATTTCAAAATTTTCATTTATATCTCCAGCTTTTTCTAATAAAGAATTTATCCTAGCATATGTATATAAAAAATATATTGCATTTCCTTCTTCAATATTTGTCATTCTATTTATATCAAAAGAA
>DAXV01000080.1 GCA_002506595.1 Acidilobaceae archaeon UBA158 | reverse complement strand
AAACTGCAAAGGAAATAATGAAATCCTAACTTGATGTTCGCTCAATCTTATTTATAGTATCTAATATTTCATCTATCATTTGCCTACCTTTTTCCAATACATTCTTATGTTTTTTAAGAAACTCTATCCCCTTATCAGTTATATGGTATTCTGTTAATCTTTGGCCTCTGACATTACTATCCTGATTAGCTACGATTAATCCCTTTTTCAACATAATCTTTAATAAAACATATATATATCCTGGAGATAGTTCATCACCTATTTTTAATGATATTTCCTTATTTAATTCATAGCCATGGACAGGCTTTTCGTATAATATTTTAAGTATCATTAATGATATTATGCCTTTCAGCATCTTTTTTCTTTCTTTAGGCATTTTTAACACTCACTTCTACTTAAATTTATTAACCCTTAAATAATTTTTATAATTTAAAAAATAAGTTCATCAAGCTAATTCTAAAAGAATAGTCTTTCGTTTATATGGTAAGCACTAGGCTTTCTATATGATGTTGCTCTTTTAGCTGAAAATTTCCAGCAAATAAAAAGTCATATTAAAAATAATGAGAATTAAAAGGCAAGCAAAAGTAAGTTAAATTAAGTCTAAACTTTAATACTTATTTATAAACAAAAATATTATGGGAGAAAAATTGAAAGGAGCAATATTTGACTTAGATGGAACATTAGCAAGCACTGCAAAGGCACATAAAATAGCGTGGGAACTTTCATTAAATCAGCTTGGATATAATCTAAATATTGATATGGAAAATTTATTGGGTAAAAGAGCACATGATATAGCATTGTTATTAATAGAACAAGTTGGAATAAGTGATCCAGAAGTAAAAAACAAAATGGCACAAAAATTATTAGAAATAAAAAACTCAATTTTTGCTCCGTATATAATAAAATATGCTGAACCTATGCCATGTGCTATTGAGCTTGTAAATAAATTAAAGCAAAACAATGTTAAAATATTAATAGTAACATCTTCTTTAAAAATAACTGCTTCTAAAGTATTAGAAAAAATAAAAATTAAACCGGATGTATTAATTTCTGGTGATGATGTTAAAAAAGGAAAACCAGATCCAGAACCTACACTTGAAGCTTTAAAAAGGTCCTCTTTAGATGCAAATGATATTTTATTTGCTGTTGGTGATACAATATATGACATTATCTCTTTTGGAAAAGCTGGAATAAAAACGATTTATTTAACTAAAGGAGATATAATAGTTCCAATAGATGATAATTTATTAAGAGAATATAATGCTATTAAAATTGATTCTTTATGTGACATATATAAGATTTATTAATTATAAGATTCTATATTTATAAAGAATCTTCACATCTCCAATATACCTTTATCTTTCTTTGCCCTTTTAATATAGGTTCTTCGCACAATTCTCCATTAATTACCATCATATTTAATGATTTATATATACCTCTAAGTGAGTATTTGTTAAGTTCTAACCAAATCTCATATGCAGTCCTTTTCTTATTATCAGAAAATATATTTATTATATCTCTTTTTAATTCTGAATATTTTTTGCTTTCAGACATAGATATTTTTCTACTTCCGGTTATAATAGAAATTCCATTTCCTTCAATTCTAGCTAATGCGTAAGCTGCAGATGCTAATGGTTTTAAATTGAAACCTCTTTTAGATAAACTTATCATAGACTCTAAGGCCTCTCTTGATGATACTTCAGAAATTTTTATTCTATATTTAGAATAATTTAATATTTCAGGCGTATTAGCATGGTGAAGTTTAACTGCTATTAATTCATATTCATTAAAATCTTTTCTCATCTGCCTTAATTCATAAAATCCCTTACTTAACGCATATACTAATGTTCCTGATTGCGCTGGAACATAAATTTTATCTACTTTTGGATTCTTTTCATAAATTTCATATGATATTGTTTTTAGCCCTTCTATTGTATAAGGATTTTCATACTCTAGCCCTGATTTTTCAATTTCATTTCTAAATAATATCTCAGATCCTAATTTTGCTATAGCTATTAAATCTTGTGGATCTACATTATCAGGCATAACATAAACTCGTAATTTAATTCCAGCTTTCTTTGAATAATAAGCTAAAGATAAAGTAAAATCTTCTTCATAACTAGTTTCTATAATTTTATTTTTAAAAGAAGAAACTATAATAGATGATGCTCTGTCAGCATATAATCCTGTTGGATTATTTGTCTCTAATTTGCTTAATACGCCAAAAATCTTTCTTATAGGCGTAAAACCTTCATTAAAACTAATTAATTTATTAGCCTCAGGAAGCAAGCTCTTATATCTCCACATTGATGGAATTTTTGAATCAACTACCCATGCAAGATTATCATAAATAATTTGCATTGGACCTCCACATTTAGGACATTTAAATGTTTCTTTTTGCGATTCAAAACCACAATTTATACATTTAAACTTGTAGTTTTTATTCAAATTAATATGCACCATTTTTATATTTCATTGCTTAACAATGAACTTGCATACTTCTCTAATTCATCATAAAATTCTTTTTCAAATGCAACAATTTCTATTATATTAAAATAATCATTTTTCTCAACAAATTCCTTTATCTCTTCTATAAGGATTTTAGCGCCCAAATTATAAGGTATTCCTCCAACACCAGTACCCATTCCAGGAAATGCCAACGATCTTATTCCATTTTCTAAAGCAAGATTTAAGGCTGCTTTTATTGAAGATCTCACGTTATTTTCATTAGTTAATTCCCCAGGATATTTCATTGTAGGAGAATGAATAACATGTTTTGCTTTTAATTTTCCTGCACTGGTTAATATAGCTTGCCCAATATTTATTGGAGAATGTTTCAATGCTTCTTCTTCAATAATTTTTCCCCCTTTCTTCTTTATAGCTCCAGCTACTCCTCCACCCATGATTAGATATGAATTAGCTGGATTTACAATAGCATCAACTTCTTCTTGAGTTATATCACCTATTTTAATTAATATAACTGTATTGTTTAATTTAAACATACGCATAATTTTACCCTTATATATTTAATAAAACCCGGATAAAATAAAATTATCTATAAAAATTAGGAGTGAACTACCCCGCCCTCAC
>DAXV01000035.1:18449-18705 GCA_002506595.1 Acidilobaceae archaeon UBA158 | reverse complement strand
ATTATGAATATAATATGAAATTATATGGAACAGTAAATCCTGGAACTAAATATAGTATTTCTTATGTTAATTTGGAAGAAAGTAATGTACCTTCAACTATAGGTTCGGTATTAGATACAGGATCTGCAATAGCATCAACTGTTGGACTTATTTTATTAGCTTCTGAAATAGGAGCACCAGCAAATACTGTTGCATTTATTATTTCAAGCGTTTTAAATTCTGTTCAGTTTAGCAGTAATAGTATTGCTTTGCTAAT
>DAXV01000035.1:222-18361 GCA_002506595.1 Acidilobaceae archaeon UBA158 | reverse complement strand
GCATCGTAATTTTTACTTTTAATTTCCATTTTATTTTCACTTATTTTAAGATATCTATTAAATAACATAAAGTAAATTAATCTTTTATGAATTATCCTATAGATATTTATCTTTAAATATTTAAAAAAGAAATAAGAAAAATTAATTATGAAAAAGATAATGATGTTATAACTGTAATAAGCATAAGAGTGTTAAACTAAGCCTTTTTATGTCTCTGACCTTAAAGATACTCCTCATATGAAAAGACATATCTAAATAAATTGGTTATAGTTTAACAACTAAAGAGAAAACTTTAATGATGAAAAAAGTAGAAAATTTAATAAAATTAGTTGTATTAATATAAAGTGGAATGCATTTTGGTGAAATCTAATGGGATCATTAGCATTGATTAATGGTTTCATATATACATCATTTAACCCTGTACAAATAACAAATTCTTTATTAATCAATGATGGCAAAATTGAAATTATAGGAGATAATGATAAGGTATTAGATCATGCAAAAAAGGAAAATATTGAAATTTTAGATTTAAAAAATAAATATTATGTTATTCCAGGATTTATTGATGCTCATATGCATATTGATGAACTCGGAGAATACATTAATGGAATAGATTTAAGAGACGTAAAATCTATAAATGAATTATGCGAAGCAATAAAAAATAAAAAAGAAAAATTCAAAAATTGGATATATGGACATGGATGGGATCAAGAAAAATTTTTAGAAAAAAGGTGGCCTAATCATTATGATATAGATGCTTGTACCAAAAATAGGCCTGCAATATTTTCAAGAGTTGATTTACATTCTGCTTTAATAAATGAAAATGCAATAAAATTTCTCTACAGCTTTGATAAAGAGGTTTATGGAATAGAAAAATTACCTAATGATGAAGCATCTGGAATAATTAAGGAAACGGCTTTTGATGAAATAAGAAAACTTATGAGAGAAAATAGAGATATCGAAGAACAAAAGGAGCTAATAGAATTGGCTCAAGATGAATTAATTTCAAAGGGTATAACTTCAGTTGGATTCATGAGCGTAGATGAAAAAAGCCTTTCTGCGATATTAGAGTTAAGATCAGAAAATAAGCTTAAGATAAGAATCTCAGCGTATTTGAATAGCGATATTATGCATAAATCAAAGCAAATCAAAAATGATGATTTATTTCAAATAAAAGGAATAAAATTGTTTTCCGATGGTTCATTAGGCTCAAGAACAGCATATTTAAGCTATCCTTATGAAGATGATCCTCAAAATAGAGGATTTATAGCTATGGAAAAGGAGCAACTTTTGGAAAATTGCTTAAGAGCTAAAGATTTGAATTTAAAGACTGCAATTCATGCAATTGGAGATGCTGCATTAGATAATGTAATTGATGTTTATAAAAAATGCGGGAAAGGAAATAGAATAGAACACGCTTCAATAATAAGAGAAAATCAGTTAAACGAATTAGCTAAGGTAAATCCAATAATTGTGGTTCAGCCACATTTTATAATTTCTGATTTTTGGGTTATAAATAGGTTAGGAGTAAAAAGGGCAAAATGGGTTTATCCTTTTAAATCTTTAATAAATCATGGATTAGAGATAGCTTTTTCTACAGATGCACCAGTTGAGCCGATTGATCCTTTCTTAACAATAGATGCTGCCTTGAATAGAGGATCAAATCAAAACATAGAATTAAGTAAATACACAATGCACGAATCTTTGACTATACAAGAGGCCTATATCGCGTACACACAAAAATCAGCTGTAGCTATAGATAGGGAAGATTTGGGAAGCATTAAAATAGGAAAGAAAGGAGACTTAGCTATATTAGATAAAGATCCCATAAAAGATTATCTTAATAATAGAGTAGTAATGACGATTATTGATGGAAATATTGTTTATCAAAGTAAATAATTACATCGTTAAAATTATTAATGAATTGAAAATAAATAAACTTAAAAAAGATTTGATAAGACTTTTATATTTTATATATGCAACCTTACTATAAATGGGAAAATAATTGAGTGAAGAAAAGCTAACAACTAATGTATTAATATTAGAATTATCAACTATGATAGTTGCAATAGCATTAGCGTTTAATGCTGAGTCGTTAAATAATTATATGATTAGTTTAGGAGAAATTATAAATTATGTTATTGTAAATGTATTAGTAATATGGTTTTGGTGGAGATATATAAGAGATAGATTTAAATATCCAATAAAAACCGATTCATTTCCATTATATGATGTGTTATTATTAATAATAATTTCCCTTATACCTGAAGTATTAAGAAGCCAAGATACATTTTATTTATCAGGAACTTTTGCTGTTTTAGCTTTTTTGTGGTTTTTAATGCTTAGAGATATTTTGAAAAATTATGAAAAAACAATGGATCAACAATCATTAAAAATTCTGAAGCATCAAATAAAAATAAGATTCTATATGGGTATTATATTTTTAGTAAGTTTTGCATTGAATTTTATGTCAAGAATTATTGGTCAAATTATTTTTGCGCTAATTATTTTTATGGTAATTTATAATGAATTAATGGGTAAAATTGTTAGAAGACATAAAAAAATATTATAACTACTTTAAGCATTATATATTAAATAAATTATGAAAGCAGAAGAAAATAGAATAATTAATAAATAATGAAGTTATATTTCATATTATCTAATCAGATAAAACATTTTAAGCAACAATTTATGAAATAATGTTTTGGTGCAATTGGGTGAAGTACGGTTTTAAATATTTAGCAATATCTAGAGTTTTAAGGAGTATTGGTTTAATATTTGTTACATTGTCTTCATCATTGTATCTTTCGTTAATTGGGATTAAACCATTAATTATTGGAATTATATTTGCAGGAGTTATAGCATTTAGTTCCGTCCTTTCTTTTCTATTAGGATTATTTGGAGACAGAAAAGGTTATAAAAAAGCAATAATAATAGGCGATAGCTTTGCTGTTATAGGAGTTTTAACTCTTTCATTAACTAGAAATTTAATATTTATTACAATAGCTTTAATTATAGCTGGCATTGGAGGAACAGCTGGTGGTTTGAGGGGAGTTTATTCTCCAGGATTGACGGCATTAGTTATGAGTAATTGGGAAGATGAAAAAGAAAGAATAGAGAAAATAGGATACCTTACATTTCTTGGATCAATTTCAGCTGTTGGAGGTAGTTTGATGCTATCTATTAGTTCATATTTGCCTTTTGGTAAGATAGGCAATTATAAATTCCTTTTCTTAATTTCTTTCCTATTGCTTTTAGGGTCATTAATAAGTGTTTTTTTAGTAAAAGAAAGGCCAAGGCCAATAAAAACAAGCAAAATCATGAAAGTTTCTAGTTTTAGATACATTTCTAAAGTTATAATAGCAAATTCTTTTGCTGGATTTGGTGTAGGTATGGCAATACCATTATTACCATTATGGTTTTCCATATGCTATCATGTTTCTCCCTCATTAATAGGGGTAGTATTTACATTAAATTATATCGCAACATCTTTAGGATCTTTTACTGCTACCAAATTATTTTTTGAAACACTAAAGGCTGCATCCATAACAAGAATTTTAAATGGAATATTTTTAATTGCTATGGCATTTTCGCCTTTCTTTTTCTTAGCTTCACTTATTTATATTATAAGAGGTTTTAATGCAGGATTTGGGGCACCCAATAGAACTGCTGTAAATATTAGAGGCGTATCATCAGAAGATTATGGAACTGCATCAAGTTTACAAGGTATTGCTACTAGGGTATCACAAATGAGCTCAGGACTTAGCGGATATTTAATGGAAATAGATTCCCCTTTGTCTTTGTTTATAGGAGGAATTTTTCAGGCTATTGGTGGAATACTTTACATGAAACTTTTAAAGAAATGATGTTAATTTTCTATTCTTTGATACATATATAAAATCTATTATAATACTTTATGGATAGAGCATTAGGAGAATTAAGATATTAAATTTTTAATTCTATAGTAAAGATCTACCAAAATATAGTTTGATATAAATCAAATAAGTGTATATTTAGCATAAATTACAATTCCAGCTATAAGCTGATATTGATAAAAGAAAGGTTTATATTTCTCATTTATAATTTTATTTCAACGTATTTTGTTTTAAGTAAAAATCTTTATATTTGTCTCTTAAATCTCTCTTTAAAATTTTCCCAGATGGTGATTTTGGTAATTCTTCTGGTTTAATTATCATAACTGCCTTGGGTACTTTAAAAGGTGAAAGTTCTTTCCTACATAATTCAATAATTTCGTTTGGATTTATATCTTTGCCAGGTTTAGGAACTACAAATGCTGTTACTGCTTCTATCCATTTTTCATGTGGTAGACCAACAACTGCTACTTCCCAAACGTTTGGATGTTTATAAATACATTCTTCTACTTCTCTAGATGCAACATTTTCTCCGCCGGTCTTTATCATATCTTTCTTTCTGTCTACAATTTCAAAATATCCCCATTTATGCATTATAGCAATATCTCCACTATGGAACCATCCTCCTTTAAATGCTTCTTCAGTCTTTTCAGGATTTTTGAAATACATTAGCATAACATGAGGACCTCTAGCAGTAATTTCTCCAGGTACTCCAATTTGTGTAATTTCGTTATTATTTTCATCCTCTAGTCTTGATTCGAGGTTTAATCCAGATCTTCCGGCAGTACGGGGACAACTTAAAATTTCTTCATGATTAGCAACAGTATGGTATGGAGCAAGCTCGGTCTGGCCATAATAATTGAAAAACCTTGCTTGCGGTAGCATTTTCATTAATTCTTTAAGCGGCTCTTCGGGAAAAATTGATGCGCCATAATAAACTTTCTTAAGTGAGCTAAGATCATAGTTATTAATTTTTGGATGTCTTAAAATACTGATCCAAACAGTTGGAGCTAAAAACAACATCGTAGGTTTATATTTATTAATATATTCAAGTATTAAATCAACATTTGGTTCCTTTAAAAGTATGTTTGTTCCACCTATATAGAATATTGGCATCATAAACACATCCCTTTGTGCACAATGATAAATAGGCATAACGTTTAATAGAATGTCGTCTGGCTTATAATCTCCATCGATTATAGTTCCTACATAATGTGCGATTAAAGACTCATTAGTATGAACAACTGCCTTTGGTAAGCTTTCCGTTCCACTTGTATATGTCATTTGAACTGGATCTTCTATATTTAATATAGTATCAGGTTCAGAATTGCTACCTTTTTTATAGAAATTATCAAGATCTATCCAATCTTTTGGAGGCTCAATATTTGCACCTTGATTAGACCACAAAAAGAGCTCTACTGTTTTAAGATCCTTAATAACAGGTTCTATTCTTGGATATAAACTATCTTCTACTATTAGAACTTTTGTTTCTGAATGGTTTATTGCATATGCCAAATCTTTTCCATATAACAAATAATTTAAACCCAAATATATTGTTCCAGATTTTGCACTTCCAAAGATAGTAATCACATGATGTAGAGTATTATGAGCCAAAATAGCAACACGATCATACTTTTTCAATCCAAGATTTAAAATAGCATTTGCAAATTTATTTGCTTCTTGGTCTAATTGTCCATATGTTAGCTTAATTTCACTACCATTAGGATGATTAAATATAAGTGCAGTTTTTTCTGGATATTTTCTTGCATTCCTTCTTAAAAAATCAGCAATTACCCATCTTCTTATTTTATTATATCTTTTTCTAAGTTCTCTAACATTTTCATCTGTTATTTCAGAAAAAAGTTTCTCTAATTCTATACCTGAGGAATTATTTGGATTCTTTTCAATATACATAAAAGTATCACGCCGTATATTATTTTGGAATTCTAAGCCTAAAAAGTTTTTTAAATTATAGTTTAATTAATATCTAATTGCTATAATTTACTAAGAATGTTAACTAACTTTTATTTTAAAAGTTTTATTTAGAATCATAAAATTTTTAACTCTTTGTATATGAAAACATTATTTATTGCTTATTTAGGAAAAACATGGAATACTTTTTATATCTACAGTATAAATTTCATTAGAAAACAGCTTCATTTTAATTCTAAATGGCCTTATATTAAGCTTGTTATCTTTTGTTGGATAGAAATACCAAACGTTATCATAATATTCAGTCAAAGGTATTTTTTGATAATCTTTTAAAGTACCCTTAATTATATAAAGTGTAGTAATGTTATTATTTATCCTTCTTGTTAATGCATCTAACTCTAAAGTTGGATATATTTTATCATCTGCTAGCACTTCAAGTAACTCATCTAAACCAATATTTAAAACAAATGCTGGTTTTTCTTTTTCTTCAATTTCTTTAACATGATCAAAATAATCTACAATATTAAATTGATTAGGATCTATACCATCAATAATATAATTTTTTGTCAGATCATCAACAATATTTTTCTGTATTCCAAAATTTATTAAACAATTTTTTAAATGATTATAAAATTCATTTGTAACACTATTTCTAAGCCTAATGAGAACTTTCCTTTTAATGTCTTGCAATAAATAAGGTGTTCCAATGAGCGCACCTGCTATAATTAAAGATGCGAGTGAAAATGAATCTATTTTAAAATGTGATATTATTAAATTTTGACTTCCTGTATTTATATGAAATTCATTATTTCCTAATTTTACATTTAAAGTTTTATGCTTAATTACTTTATTAGACTTTTTAGGATATAATAATGAAATTACCTTCCCATATTTTATTGTAAATGGAATTGTAGTTAAAGTAATGTTTGATCCTCTAGCCTTTTTAATTTCTGCAATTCTAACCATTTTTCCTTTTAAATCTATGGCTTTTAAAAATATTATTGTATCAACTAAAAATTCCTCTATACCAAACCCTATTTTATCGCTCCCATATGGGACTTCTTCAATAAGAATTGTAGTAATCCCCTTAACTTTAGATATTCTATAGAAGAGATTATGTAAAATTTCTCTCAAATCTATTGCATTTTGACTTAACTGAAGTAGGGAAGAAATACTATCAATAATTAATATTTTGGAGTTAGTTTTGTCAATTATATCAAGAAAATGGTTTAAGAGATCTATAAGTAATTCTTTATTAGTAAATGTTATCTCTTCTAAAAAAGTGAATAATCCCTTTTTCTCAAGATCTTCAATATCTAAGCCTAGATTTTTTAAATTTTTAAAATATTCATCTTTTTTCTCAATAAAGCTTATATAAAGTGTTTTTAAACCAAATTTTATCATATTTTCATAAGCTATTTTTGATGCAAAAGTAGTTTTTCCTGTACCGGGATTTCCAGCAATAAGAATAACATTTCCTAGATCAACATTGCCAAATATTTCATCTAATTCTTCTATGCCAAAGATAAATCTATTTGTTTCTTTCATTAATATCCTAATAATTTAATGGTATTCTAAGCTTAAATTTCTAATGTTAATAAATCAATTTAAACATCTGCACAAGATATTTTTATGAGGGTCTGTATGATAAAAAAGGAAGTATATAAATTAGCTTTTTCAGCATTTTTTGCAGATTTAGGATACCAAGTAGCTGTTGTTATGTTTCCATTAATTTTTGTTATAATTTTAAAAGCGCCTATTTGGCTTTATGGAATTGCTGAAGCATTAAATTATGGAATTGGCAGTCTAATGGGATTGATAGGAGGTAATGCAGGAGATAGATTTGGAAGAAAGAAAATGGCTGTTTTCGGTAATGCTATGATAATATTTATATCATTAGTTGGGTTTTCAAAATATTGGTGGGAAGCATTACTAATTTTTATGATTCCATGGTGGTTTAGAAATTTTAGATCCCCCATAAGGAGGGCTATGGTAACTGAAGTTAGTGAGCAGCATGAAAGAGCAAAGGCTTTTGGAATTCTTCACAGTTTAGACATTTTAGGAGCAGTTTTTGCAATAACTTATACAGCGATTTTGTTGTATTTTAAGTTTCCTATTAAATATCTTCTATTAATAACATCAATCCCTATTACTATTTCCACTTTAATTTTATCAACATCAAAAGCAGGTAAAACAATAAATAAAAACGTCTCTATTTTATCTTCATTTAAAGGGTTAAATAAGGTCATAAAATTAATTATTTTATCCACAACTTTATTTGGTTTCACACAATTCAGTTTTGGTTTTCCAGTAATAACTACAGAGGAATTTACGCACCAATTTTATTTATCAGTAATAAGTTATGGATTATTTCTTTCAGCATCTTCATTATTTGGCTATTTATTTGGTAGAATAAAAATAAATAATTTCATTGCATTAAGCTTCATGGGTTATTTGCTTGCATCATTTTCATCTCTTGGCTTTGCGACTTTATCAAGTTTAGGTATAATAGGTATATATCCTATNNTGTCATTTATTTTAGGTATCGCTGTTGCTTCTACAGAAACTTTTGAGCCTACTATAATTTCAATCCTTTCAAAATCAGAATCTATGAGTAGCAATATGGGTCTTTTAACATTTGGAAGGAGTATAGGTATATTTCTGTCAAATATAATAATGGGAGGTCTTTATTTAATTAAGTATAGCTATGCGTATTATTTTACATCTATAACATCATTTTTAGCATTTCTAATTATGATTTATACCGTCTTTAGTTTAAATAAATAAAGGGGATAAAGATGGATATCAAATTTGAAAAAGTTAGTATACAAGATAAAGAAAAAGTAATTGAATTAACAAAAAATACGTGGGATTGGGGAGATTATATAGAAAAGGTTTTTGATCATTGGATAAATGAGGGTTTGTTTATTAAAGCAATATCAAATGGAGAAATCTTAGGTATAATACATGCAAAAATTTTTGATGATTTTGCATGGCTTGAAGGGATTAGAGTTAAAAGAGAATTAAGAAGAAAAGGAATAGGTAAAGAGTTAACATTAAAAGCAATCCAATTAAGTAATAAAAAAATTATTAGACTTTTAATTAATGAGAAAAATATTCCATCTTTATCTTTAGTAAAGTCTTTAGGATTTAAAGAAATTGATAGATTTTATTATGATAAAGGTAAAAAAGTATCATTAGATAACATAATTAAAAACTATGGTTTTTATGAAGCTAAAAATTTAATCTTGAATTTGAAAGGTTTTGTTAATGATTGGGTTTGGTTTCCAATAAAGTATTATAACGGTAAAGTATATGCTAAAAATAGTATGATTTTGCTTAATACAGATCCTCCATTCCTTTTAGGCCAAGAAAATGTTGATTTTGAACATAATTCTATTGTAAAAAAAGATAGTTCAGAAGGATTTATAGTGTTTGAATTAAATTTAATTTAAATAGATGATTTCCTATTAAATATTTAAAATATTTTTTAATTATATAAATAATTGAAGTGTTTTAAAAAATCTAAATTTATATTTGTTAGATTTAAATATAGTAGGGAAAAAAATTGGAGAAAAATAAAAAAGCAATAACAAAACTATTGCTATATAATGTAATAAATAGTGTTGCATCTAGCTCTTATTCTCCGTTCTTGTCATTCATTGGTGCTGCTCTTGGCTTGCCAGGATATCTTTTAGGTATAATCTCTACATCAGGCACATTTTTCACTAATATTTCTCAATATATTTCGTCTCTTTCAAGAAAAAATCCGAAATCTCTAATTTTGTTTGGTAACATATTGAAAAGTTTAGCATTGATTGCATTATTTGTTTTAACTACTCAAGGTCCATTATATACATTGTTTGTTGCACTAATTATGGTAGGTTCTGGTATTTCAGGCTTAGGTTTATCTTTGCTTATGGAATTACATAGCAGGACAAGCAGGAGCGTCATTCTTTCCAGAATTTATTTCTATTCTTCTTTGGCTTCGCTACCAATCATAGTATTGGGTGGTCTTTATTTAGAATATAATACACTATTAGTTAAATATGTTTTCTTGTTATCAGCATTTATTAGTTTGTTATCAACATTTATAGTAATTAATGTAAATTATAGTGAAGATTATAATAAAAATAATGGTATTTGGATAAATAAAGAAGATTATGTTAAATTAAAAAAGTTTTTCTTATTTAATTTGTTATATATGATAACGTGGTCTTTTGCATGGCCTTTATTTCCATTAGCCCAAGTTTATATATTTCATATGAATACATTTCAAGTTGCAATAATTAATATAATATCATTAGGCTCTACCATATTATTACAAAGATACTTTGGTTATTTTATTGCAAAGCATACCAAATTGTCATTATTTATAGGCAGATTTACAAATACTTTTTTCGCTCTTGCATACGCTATTTCACCTAATGTTGAAGGTATTTATCTTGCAAACGTGTTAGGAGGAGTTGCAAATTCAATTAACAACGTAGGTTATTTTTCTTATTTAGTTGATAATTCAAAAGATAAGAGGGCTGCTATAGGAACTTATAGCGTAATTATGGGTTTTTCAGCTCTAATAGGAGGAGAAATAGGAGGTATTACATATGACTTTTTAGAGCCTAAATATGGTTATTCAATCATAAGAAAATTGTTTTTGTTTACAGCCATTGCAAGAGCCTCTGCGGCTTCATTGTTTTTATTGCTTTAAATATTATATAAATAACCCTTTAATAATAATTATTTGTTGGTGAATGATTTGGTTAATGTTTCATTACCTAGTAATGAAAAGGAATTAGCGGAGAAGATTGACCATACTGTACTTAAGCCTGAAGAAGGATATGATGCAATTCTAAAGGGAATAGACGAAACTAAAAAATATGGTTTTAGATCTCTTGTATTGCCTTTATCTGCAATTAAATTTGCTTCAGAAATATCAAAAGTTCCTTTATCATCAGTAATTAGTTTTCCAATGGGAAACGATCCATTAGAAATTAAAAAAATTCAAATTGAAAAGGCGATTGACTATGGTGCAAAAGAGGTTGATGTAGTAATAAATCTATTAAATGCTATATCTAATAAATTTGATTTGGTTTCCCAAGAAATTAAAGAATTAACAGAATTAACCCATCAATTCAATGCTAAAATAAAATTTATAATAGAAACAGGATATTTAAGCAAAGAATCTATTATAAAAATATCTAAAATTATTGAAGAGCATAATGGAGATTTTATTAAAACTTCAACTGGCTTTGGACCAAGAGGTGTTAGCATAGATGATATAATTATTATAAGAAATGCAGTCAATAAAAATCAGAAGATTAAAGCTTCAGGAGGAATTAAAACTGCTATTCAAGCAATGACATTTTTGTATTTGGGTGCAGATATTTTAGGTACAAGCAGTAGTGTGAAGATAATAAAAGAGTTTAATGAATATAAAGATTATTTTTCATTATTAAAATTTAATTTTTAAAATAAAATTTATTTTATTTTAATGTTTTAACTATTTATATATTTGGTCATGTTTTAACTTTTTATATTTGTTATTTACTTCAATAAGTGTAAATCACTAACAGGTGGTTAAAATGGAAAATAATAATATTTTCAAAAAGTATCCCATGCTAATATCTTTAATAGGTTTTATTACAGTTGCTATAACAACTACAGGGTTATCTATATATGTATTATACATTGGTTATTTTAGCAAATTAACTAGAATTGGAATTCCTACTTTACTATTATGGGGGAATTTAGCTTATTTTATAGGTATGCCTATAGGAAAAATTCTCGGTAGATGGCTTAAATTTTACAAACATTTGAGTATCGCGATAATAGGTCTTTCATTTATAATATCTTTGTCAATGATTTTAATGCCATTTTCAAAGTCTTTTGATGAACTATTATTATTAAGAATCATTCAAGGAACTGTAACATTTTATATGGAAATATTTTCAAACTTCTATTCATTTTTATTCAATGATTTCAGAAAAAGGACATTGGCTTCGGCAATATCAATATCTGGAATACCAGGAGGTGTGGCTATAGGAACATCAGCGTATGCTTTAATATCACAGAATCCTTTAGTAGTATATTCATCATTTGCAATTATATCATTAATTTTGGCAATATTTTATTCTATTAGCTTAAGCAATTTCAGAATAATTCAATCAGATTTAAAGAAGGAAGGTAGTGGAACTACTTATAAAATGGGCAGGACATGGCTAATGGGGTTTTTATGGGCAACAATTGCAGGATTTAATTTAATCCTTGCAGTATTATTACCTCCATATATATCAACATATAGTCCTAAAGATGTTCCTTTGGCAATGGAAATATTTGGTTATACTGGTGCAATAATAACAATAATAGGAGGTTTAATTGCATATATAATAAAATCATCAATAACAATGGCAAAAATTGTTTCAATTGCCTATATTTTATCATTTATAGGTTTCATAATTTTATATTTTGAACCAAAGGGAATTTATTTGGGAATAGATATTACCATAATTATGTTAGAAGGTTTTGCAGTTCCATTTATATATGCAGTTCCAGTAGAACTGTATAAAGAAGATATGGTAGCAAAAGGAACTTGGGAATTTGCATTAATTGGTTCATCATTTCACGTATGGGGGGCGCTTTTAATATTAACTTTGGCAACAATAATTAGTTATAGGTTTGCAGAATTTATCTTAATTTTCCCTCCGATATATGGATTTATAGTCTCCTTTTTATTACCAAAACTTTATGAAAAGAAATAATTTTGCTAGTGATGTATATGAACATAAGAACATGGATAGAAGCAATGAGCCCTGTTACATTAACTAGTAGCTTTTCTTCTGTAACCTTAGGATTTATAATCGCATGGTATAAAACGTTACAATTTAATCCATTATTTTATATAATAACATTAATAGGATTGCTATCAGCTCAAGCTGGAGTTAATCTTATTAATGATTATAGAGATTATAAATCATCAGTTGATATAATTTATAGACAATCAGGGTTTCACCATCGTATAAATCCTGTTATAGATTTGAATCTTCCACCATCTCAAGTAAAATTATTGGGATATGCTCTTTTGGGCATTGCAATTATATGTGGCTCAATTTTATCAATATTAGTAGGTTTACCATTAATTATTATTGGTATTATAGGAATATTCTTAGGCGTTGCATATACTGAGCCACCATTCAGTTTAAAATATAGAGGTTTAGGAGAAATTACGGCTGCAATAATTCAAGGTCCGCTAGTTGTATGGGGTTCTTTTGTAGTTCAAACAGGCATGTTATTCTCTTTATATCCATTATTTGTAGGAATAATCAATGGAGCATTTACATTTATTATATTATTAGCTAGCAGTGCGCTTAAACTTGAACCAATAAAAAAAGTAGGAAAGAAAAATTTGGTATCAATTATAGGAATGAATAATGTTAAATATGCAGTATATTTAGCTATTGCAATTATGTATTTATCTTTGATATTTTCCTCTTTGTTTAATTACATACCTCTTTTGGCATTAATTTCATTAGCTACTCTACCTATAGCAATAAAGATTTCTAGTCCATTGTTAGAGAGCAAAGAAGAAAGCATAAAGAAAAAGTGGGCAGAATTAAGAAAGTTATGGGCAGGGCCATTCAGTGTTAGAATTATAATATTAATAATTATTTTAATAACAGCTATTTTAACTAAAGAGTTCAACTTTTTAGATTTTTCCATTATATAATTTATCTATTGTTAACCGGGGGGTTAACAATATCAAATTTTTATTATAATTATCATTGAATAAGATTTATTAAGTTAAAAAAATTAAATTATATAGAAAAAGTGATAAAAAATGATTCAGATAGATGGTTTTATAGAAAATAATGTTCATTTTAAATGGAATAACAAAATAAAACCTATAGCTTACGTTAACTCTGGAGAAGAGTTATTAATTAAGGTACCAGATTCTTCTATAAATCAAATAAAATATGATTCCAGGACTGAAGATCTATCAAAATTAGACATGAACAAGGTTGATGGAGCAGTTGGCCCAATTTATATTAATGATGCTAAACCTGGGGATACATTAGAAGTAGAAATACAAGACATTAAAGTTAATAATTGGGGATGGAGCGCTATAATAAGAGATTTCGGTATTTTAAAAAACAGATTTAATGAAAAATTAATAATATGGGATATCAAAGAAAATTATGCAATTGCAAAGGAATTTTTAAAAGGAATAAAAATACCAGTTAAACCATTTTTAGGGATAATAGGATTAGCACCAAAAGAAGATAAAGAATTTGATATGATACCTCCTCAATATTTTGGAGGTAACATGGACAATAGATTAAATGGTATAGGATCAAAAATCTATTTGCCTATTAATGTAGATGGTGCTTTGCTATCTATTTCAGATCCTCACGCATCTCAAGGTGATGGAGAAGTTTGTGGTACAGCTATTGAAACTAGCGCTGAAGTTAAATTAAAGATCAATGTTATAAAGGGTTTAAATATTAAGAGACCTCTAACGATTAGTCCAAATAAAGATGATTTTAAAGGAGAAGTAATAGCAACCATGGGTATTTCAAACGATTTATATCAGGCTGCAAAAGATGCAATAAATGATATGCTTGATTTTTTAAATAAACAATACAAATTATCCTATGAAGAAGGTTATGTCTTAAGCAGCATAATAGGCAATCTAAGAATTTCAGAAATCGTTGATATACCTAATTTTGTTGTTTCTTTAGTTATACCTAAATATATCTTAGAAGAATTAAATTAAGGGAAAAATAGTGAAGATAGGCATAATAGGTTGTGGGGCAATAGGAAGTTTTTTATCATATATTTTTAAAAGAAGTGGTTATGATGTAGTTGTTATCGAAAAAAATCGGGGCTGTAAAGAACAAAAAGTTATTGTTGAAAATATGGGCCAAGAAGTAATAAAGACTTGCGGTTATGAAGATTTAAAGCAAGAGCTTGATTACCTTATTTTTGCAATAAAGGCATATGATTTAGATGAAGCAATAAGTCTTTCTAAGAATAATCTTAAAGCAAAAATTGCAATATCAACACAAAACGGTCTTTATTCATTAGAAAAACTGGAAAATTATTATGATGCTGCATCTATGATAATTTATTATGGAATAAAGAAAGTTGAAAAATGCCATTCAATTTATTTTGGAGGTAATAAAATAGTTCTTGGATGCAGAAATAGGGATTGTAGAAATGAATTTAAAGATTTTAAATTAAGAGGCATAAACTTAGAATTAGTTGATAATATTGAGCCATACAGATGGGAAAAAGTCATTGTAAATTCAGCAATAAATCCTATCGCAACTCTTTATTTAAAACATAATGGATTCATCTTAGAAAATAAAGATGCATATGATTTGTCATTAAAAATTGCTAATGAGTCATTAAAAATTGCTTCCCTTCTTAACATAAATTTTAAAAAAGATCCTATAAAAGAACTTATTGATACAATAAAGAGCACATATTATAATTATAATTCTACTTTGCAGGACTTGTGTATGAAAAAAGAAAAGAGCGAATTAGATTATATAAATTTGGCATTATACGAAATTTCAAAAAAATTAAATTATGAAGCAAAATACAATTACTTTGCATATAAATCAGTTATGGTATTAAAAAATTTGATAAAAGCAAATAATCAGATATGCAAACAAATTATATAGGTGAGATTTTGGAAAGAAAAAAGCTTACAATTAGAGATATTATGAAAATGAAAAATAATAAAAAGATTGTTGCAATAACTTCATATGATTATCCCACTACTAAAATTATTGATGAAGCAGGAGTAGATGTTATATTAATAGGAGATTCATTAGGAATGGTTGTTTTAGGATATCCTTCCACTTTACAAGTAACCATGGATGAAATGCTAATTCATACAAAGGCTGTATGTAATGCAAATCCTAAAGCCCTTATAGTATCAGATATGCCATTTATGAGCTATGAATTTAATAAAGAAAAGGCAATATTAAACTCATCAAAATTTTTAAGATTAGGAGCAGATGCGGTAAAATTAGAAGGGGGAAGCGAATATAAAGACATTATAAAAAGTATCGTGAACTCTGGTATTCCTGTAATGGGTCATATTGGTTTAACTCCTCAAAAATATAAGCAAATTGGAGGATATAGACTATTAGGTAAAAACTATCAAGAAGCCAAGGAGATTTATGATGATGCAGTTCAATTAGAAGATTCTGGTATATTTTCTTTGGTAATTGAATACACTGCTTATGAGGTTGCAAAAAAGATAACGGAGAAATTATCGATACCTACAATATGTATAGGTAGCGGACCTTATTGCGATGGGCAGATAATCGTTATAAACGATATTTTAGGTTTAGGTGATTATTCACCAGATTTTGCCAAAAAATATGTTGATTTAAAAAATATAATTAAAGATGCAATAATTAATTATAAAACTGATGTCGAAAATGGAAAGTTTCCTGAAAAATTCTGGGGAATGAAAAGCGAAGATGATAGAAAGAAATTTTTTGAATCATGAATTACTTATTAATAGTATTAAATCTATAAGTATAAAATAATTTTTATTTATTATAAGTATTCATGCATTGATGTGTATAAGTTTTTATACTGGTTCCAATTATTTATAGCTCAGTGATGTTTTATGTCAAATAATAAGGCAAAGAGTAATAGCCTTAAAAAAGAGCTTACTTTTGCTCAAATCTTAATAGCAGGAATCGTTGGTGCTGTTGGAACAGGTATATTATTCTCTCCTGCAGGTATGGCCGGTACGGCTGGACCTTCGATGTTAATATCATGGATTATAGGGGCTGCGTTCTATACATTTATTTCGATACCTATAATTGAGCTAGCATTAACGTGGCCAGAGGCTGGGGGCCCCTCCAGATATCCATTATATACCCATGGAAATATAATGAATTTAATTTCATCTTTTATGAACTTGGTTTGGTATTTATTTATTCCTCCAATTGAAGCATTAGCGACTGTTGAAGGTTTATCATATTTCTTCCCACAATTACTTTTGCCACACACAACAATTCCTACTATATTGGGAGCAATAGTAGGTACAATCTTATTGTTATTATTTGTTCCATTTAATTATTTTGGTGTTAAAGCGTTTGGGAAATCAACATATGGTTTAGGTATTATAAAGCTTTTAGTTTATATTGTAGCAGTATTATCAATTGCTTTTGTATTCTTCTCAACGAAAAATTTCGCATCATTACCTGGAGGATTTGCTCCTGCAGGATTTTCAGGTATATTTTATGCAATACCATTAGCAATGTTTGCTTATGGAGGAATCAGAGTTATACCTGATTTTGCAGAAGAACTTAAAGATAAAAGCTTTTTGGGAAAAGCTATTTTATTAACTGTATTAGGACAAACCATAGTTTACATATTATTCTCTGTTATATTTATAGGTGGCATTAAATGGAATTCTCTAGGCATAACGCCAGGAAATTGGGGTTCTATAGCTAATTTGCCTGGAAACCCATTTGTAGATTTATCATCTTCATTAAATTCAAAAGTTTCATTAATTTTAATATTAATAGTAGCATTATTAGGCCCATTTGTTACTGGTTATATCTATTTAGGAGCAGGTACTAGAGTGTTATTTGCTATGTCTAGATCTGGATATATGCCTGAAAAATTAAAAGAAATAAGCGAACAATATGCGATACCGTATTGGGCGTTAATTATATTTGCAATAGTCGGAGCGATATTAACATTTCTAACAGCTCCTGTTCATGCAATATATTCATTGCTTGAAGATGCTGTAGTAGGGGGATATTTAGCATTTGCTACATTACCTGTAGCAATGTTAGCTGGAAGAAGAAAAGGAATGATACCAAAAGAATATAGATTACCTTTAGGATGGCTATGGGGCGTTTTAGCAATAATTTCAGCATCATTAATAGCTTTTTGGAGTGGATGGCCTTCTGTACCATATGCAATTGCAATAGGGATTGTAGCATCTATTGTATTTGGATTAATATATAAAGTTAAAGGTGATTTCAAAAAATCAATATGGTATATAGTTTATTTGGCATTCATACTTATAATGACATATATAGGAAGTGATGGTGCATTAAATATTATTGGATTTATTCCAGCAACTATAATAGTTGCAGCGGTTTCGGCAATAGTATTTTTGCCCTGGGGAGTTTTTAGCTCTTAATTTTGATTTTAAATTAATATAAATATTTTTTAATTTTTATTATGAAACTAAGTGTTTTTCTATAATCTTATATAAAAACAAAGAAAATTCAACTATGAAATTAAAAATTCATTGAATTATAATAATTCATGTTTTTAAAATAAATAACGAATGA
>DAXV01000035.1:0-169 GCA_002506595.1 Acidilobaceae archaeon UBA158 | reverse complement strand
TATGTTTATATTTTCATTATTGAGAATTTTGTCGTTTTTTAAAGTTTAATTATATTTAAGAATAATTTTAATAATTATTTTTGTTTTAATGTATATATTATGTCATCAATTAAATACAATATATTAATTGAATAATCATTTTAATCTATTTAATAAAATTTAAAATAAT
>DAXV01000067.1:10848-18948 GCA_002506595.1 Acidilobaceae archaeon UBA158 | reverse complement strand
CATAATCGAGTAGCTCCCATAAAGGGGAGTAACGCACTAGACCCCAGCAGAACCCCCGGCCTTTAGGACGGGGAGGGGGTCAGTAGAAAATATTTATATAAGAATAGCTCTATATTAGTATATAAGACCCCACAATAAATTAAAAATCGGAGGATTAAAATTGGCAGGTCTAGAAAAAATCAAAGAGTACTTATCATCATGGAAAAGAATAATATTGCTATCAAGGAGACCTGATGAAGAAGAATTTAATCTATTAACAAGGCTAAGTTTATTAGGTTTCGTTATAGTAGGTGCTATAGGATATATAATACACTTAATTTATGTATTGCTAATAGCATAAGGTGGTTTATTTGTCAGTTAATGAACAAAAAAATAAAATATATGCTATTTCAGTAGTTGGAGGATATGAAGAAAAAATAGCACTTATTTTCGCAGAAAGGGCTCAATCATTAAAATTAGATATAAAGAGTATAGTCTATTCAGAGGATTTAAAAGGCACCGTTATAGTAGAGATAGGGGATCCTAAGGATTTATTTTATTTGATAAGAGGAATTAAAAATGTAAAAAGGAAGAGACCAATAGCTATAAGTTTACAAGACGTAATTAAATTATTGAAGCCTCCGACTGCTTTACCAACATTAACTAAAGGTCAATTAATAGAAGTAATTGGAGGTCCATTCAAAGGAATGAAGGGAAGAATTGTTGAAGTATATTCAACTAGAAACGAAGCTGATATAACTTTATTAGAAGGCGATTCAAAAATAGTTGTAACAGTACCAACAGAATACATAAAGGTTTCCGAAGAAAAATAAATTATTTTTTAATGTTGATAATCATATAATATATGCAAAAGGTCTTTAAATTCTGAATTTGACAAAAATTAACTGAGGTTTGGTAAAATGGCAATTTCATACGAACAAGGGACAGCATTGGGAATAAGAGCGAAAGATGGCGTAGTTCTAGCAACTGATAAAAGGATGTCATATGGAAGCTTTATAATGAGTAGAAATGCTAAGAAGGTATATTTATTAAATGATAGGGCTGGCATTGCATTAACTGGGCTTTATGCAGATGTTAGTGGTTTAGTAAGAATTATGAATGCAGAGATAAGTTATTATGAAACAACAAATGAAACTACGATGAGCCTCTATGCAATATCTAAATTATTCTCAAATATATTATATTCTTATAAGATGCTTCCGTTTTTAATTGAGGCGTTGATTGGAGGATTAGATAGAGACGGTAAACCAAAGATATATACCTTAGATAGTTTAGGCTCAGTAACAGAAGACAAATACATGGCATTAGGAAGTGGCGGCACAACAGCTTTAGGTGTTTTAGAATCTTTATACAATGATAATTTAACGATTGATGATGCAGAAAAGATTGCCATTACTGCATTAAAAACAACTATGGAAAGAGATTCTTCATCTGGAGATGGAATAGATCTGCTTATAATAAAGAGTGAAGGTAAGCCTGTAGAAAAATCATATAAATTAAAAGTAGTAGAAGAAAGTCAATGATTTTTTAAAATGATTAAAAACAATTGTGAAGATATTAGAAAAAATTTTAATGCTTCCATTGCTATTAAAGACCAAATTTTATTTAGCAAAAAAATTAATTTAAAAGATTCAATAAATATTAGAGATATAGAAGGTAAAGTTATTGCAGCTGTTGATGCATCATATACAAAAAATGGTTTAGGTATTGGAGTAGCAATTGCCTTTGAATATCCTAATTATAATATAATTAATTGTGAAATAACAGTAAGGGAAATATGTATACCATATATTCCAGGCCTTTTGGCCTTTAGAGAGATGTATTTAATTGTACCTTCATTGTTAAAATTATTAAAAAAGGTAAAGCCATATATATTGTTTGTAGATGGCCATGGATATGCGCATCCAAGGTTTTCTGGTATAGCAACTCATATAGGGATAGTTTTTGATATACCAACAATTGGAATAGCAAAGAAAAGGCTTGTTGGAGAAGAAATAATAGAAAATAATGAATTGTATTTAAAATTTAAGGATCATTTGGTTTCAAAAATATTATTAATAAATAATAAAAAAATTTATATAAGTCCTGGAAATAAAATATCTTTGGAAAGCAGTTTTTATATAACTAAATTGATGATAGGTAAACATCATTTACCAATGCCTATATACATTGCAGATAAATTATCAAAAATTGCTAAAAGGTATTATGAAGAAAACCATTATATAGATGAATGTAAAAAATTTATTGATATGTTTGAAATAAAATAAAAAATTATTTTATTAAGTTAGTAGCTTTTTGTTTTTCTATAAGCTTTCTAGCTCCATTTGTATGTGATTCTATTATTATATCATTGTTATTATCTTTTATTACTAATACTTCATCTATTATTCTTCTTCCACATACGGGACATTTATAATATCTTGTTATTTTTATTGATTTACCATTATTATTTGATGTTTTTTCCGTTTCAGATAGGTAATCCATGGGAACTTTACATTTAGGACATAGTATTTCTGTTCTTATTTCTTTTATCATTATTTTCACCTTAGATTTTGTTTATTAATAGTTTTTCTATATTCCACTCTTTTGTTTTCTCCACTTTGCTAATTACTGTCCAGACCTTATAAAATATAAAGGATTTTATAATATAGAGAAAAGTTAATATATTAGTCTTCTTTAAATTAGATTTCTATATCATGTATTCCAACTTCTTTAGCTCCTAAGCTTGTTATTCTAGCCAATCTTCCTTTCCATGCTTCTTCTATATTTCTTGCTCCTGCATAGCCCAACGATGCCTGAAGGCCTAAAGCCATCTCGCTTATCGCATTTATTGCACTGCCACAATATTCAACTAATCCTTCAACACCTTCTTCAATTGCTTTACTTGGTTTAGAATATCTATCTTCTGCATATCTTTTTTCCATGGCTCCTCTGCTAGCCATACCTCTATATTGTTTATATATTTTATTTCCGATTCTTATTTTAACTCCAGGAGATTCATCTGTGCAGGCTAAATATCTACCTACCATTATGCTATTAGCCCCAGCTATGATTGCTTTTGCAGCATCTCCAGCATTTTTTATCCCTCCATCGGCTATAATTGGGATTTTGCCAAAAAGGCCGAGTTCTTCTAATGCTTTTCTTGCATTAATTGTTGCTGTCAAAGTTGGTACAGATGCTCCTGCAACCTCTCCTGTTAAGCAAATACTCCCACTAGATATACCCATTCTAAGTCCTGAAACGTTTTCAACCTTTGATAAAGTATCTTTAACTCCATCGATTGTGCCTAAATTTCCTGCAACGATTTCTGCGCTAACGTTTTTCGCTATTTTTGCAAGGCTATTTAAAGCATTATCATTATGTAAATGCGCAACATCAACAACTAAAACATCGGCTCCTGCTTTATCTAAGATTTTTGCCCTTTCTAAATCGAAAGGAGATATACCAGCTCCTACCCTTAATTTATTGTTTTCATCAACGGTTGGGTTTATACTTATCATTGATAATAATTTTGATAAATAATCTATTTTCTTTGATTGCAAAGAATAATCTGCCCCTATCTTTAATATTATTGCCTCTATACCTTTATTGGTTAAAACTGCAAAGCTATCCGAGTCTTTTGATAAGACATCTTCTATCTTTGAATCAGGATCTACCTTTTGAACTTCTTCCCATAAATAAGGTTTCTGATCTTTTACTCTTGATACTTGCATTGCCTGCTCTTCCTTTGACATGTTTCTATGTATTACTCCAATTGCTCCAAGTCTTGCTAGAGTTGTTGCCATTCTCCAATCAGTTACAGTATCCATGGGGCTCGAAATAACTGGAATAGTTAAGGTAATATTTTTTGTAATTTTTCCTGAAATATTTACTCTAGATGGTTCTATAGGAGACCTTCCAGGTACTATTACTACATCGTTGAATGTTATGAATTCCTCCATGCTCATTGTTAAACCCCAACTAATTTGTTTTAAAAAATAGTAAAAAGTATTTAATAAAAATTATTAAATTTTTTCTAAAAAATTTTTTGAAACTTTTTACTTTAGTAACTATTTGCAATATAAATTATGCTAGAACATTTATTATTTCATATTTCATTACATCTATTAAACCTTTATCTGTTATGCGCAATTCCGGTATAACAGGAAGAGATATAAGACCTAAGGTCATAAAAACACTATTTAACGATGCCCCAGAAGCTTTTAATGATTCTTCTAACTGTTTAACTTCCTTATATACTGTTTCATAATTTGAATCGCTTATCAATCCCGCAACAGGAAGTTTTACTAAAGAGATTAATTTTCCTTTGTCTACAAATGCTATTCCCCCATTTGATTCCATTACATATTTTATAGCAGTTATCATATCTTTAACATCATAGCCGGCAACAATTAGATTATGTGTATCGTGAGCAATTGTTTGAGCAATAGCCCCCTTCTCAATTCCTAAATCTTTGACGAAACCTTTACCTATATTTCCAGATGCATGATGCCTATCTATTACTGCTATATGCATTATATTTCTTTCTATATCAGAATCAACAAAACCCTTCTTAACGGGTAAATCTTCAACAACCTTTTCTGTTAAAGCGCTACCTGCTATAGCTTTTATAATATTTGCCTTTACTTCTTTAACATTATCATTGACTTTTATTAATAGATCTTCTTCATTAAATGTCTTTATATTCATAGTATTTTTAGCGTATTGCGGATAAGAATAATTTGAATCCATGTTTTTAATTATGTTACCATCTTTATATACCACTTCACCATTTATCATTGTCATTTTTATATTTATTTTATCTAATTTATCAGAAAAAACTATATCAGCAAACCTTCCTGGGGCTATTATACCTATTTTATCATCCATGTGTAAATGCTCTGCGGAATTTATAGTAACCATTTGAATTGCTTTAATGGGGTCAATTCCTAATTCTATAGATTTATTTATCAGATAATCTAAATGCCCTTGCTCTACTAGATCCACAACATTGATATCATCTCCAACGAGGATCAATCTTCTGTTATCTATTTTGTATTCAGTAATTAATTTCGATAGTTCATTTAAATTTTTCCATGCACTGCCTTCCCTTATAAATATATACATCCCTTTTCTTACCTTTTCTAATGCCTCTTCCAGCAAGGATGATTCATGATCACTATTAATTCCTGATATTAAATAGCCATCAAGTTTTTCTTTGTTAAGTAATGGTGCATGACCTTCAATAACTTTATTTGCAGATTTAGTTATTTCCAATTTTTCTAAAATGTTGTTATTTCCTTCTAATACACTTTGAAAATCCATAACTTCTCCTAATCCTATAATTTTGTCCATCTTTATTAATTTGCTTATATCATTTAGATCGATTACTTTAGCTCCGCTATCTAAACCCTTGCTAAGATCTATTGCAGGCACACAACTTGGCGCTTCAAAATAAATTCTTGGCAAGGCATAGTTGCTTTCTTCAATAAATAGCTTAACCCCTTCATAACCTAAAACATTGCCTATTTCATGAGGATCTGCTATAACAGTTGTTACTCCATGTTTAACCTCTATTTTTCCAAATTCCCTTACATCTAAAAGACTTGATTCTATATGTATGTGGCTTTCAATAAAACCTGGCATAACATAATTATTCTTTGCATCTATTATATTTGTTTTATTTCCTATGTATTGATTTATATCTTCATTTTTATCCATTATCCTAGTTATTATACCTTTATAGATGCCTATTGATACACCTTCTATAATTTCTCCTGTTGTAACACTGACTAAGTTTGCATTATTTATAATTGTGTCTGCCTTTATATTTCCTTTCGAAGCCATTATTAATTCCTTTATTGATGGCAATATATCATCCTCGAAGTATTATTTTTTATTAGAATAGAATAGAGTAAAGTAAATATATTTTTCTACTTAATTTTTATGTCAGAAAAAATTATAATTTTAAACTTTTTGATTAACATGGCTCTATCGTTGCAGGGGGTTTTGTTGATGTTATAAATGAAACAGCCGTTATCTTTTTGACTTCATTTGTAATCCTGCTTGATATTTCATTTATAACATCATTAGGAGGTAAATAATAATCTGCAGTCATTCCATCATCACTATTAACTAGCCTTATATTGATTATATATCCTTCTTCCCTCTCATCTCCTTTAACTCCTACCCACGATTCTGATATTGTTACAACTGATTGCCATAGATTATTATATATCCCCCTAGCCTTTAGGATATCATTTACTATTTTATCAGCTTGTTTTAATAGATTCAATTTTTCATTAGTAAACTTACCAATTATTCTTACAGCTAAACCAGGTCCAGGAAATGGATGTCTATTTAATATTTCTTTTGGTATTCCAATAACTTTAGCCAATTCTCTTATTTCATCTTTATATAATCCTCTTAATGGTTCTATAATGCTAACATTAAACCATTTAGGAAGCCCTCCTACATTATGATGAGATTTTATTTTTTGAGAGTATTTTGTTTTGCCGCTTTCGATAACATCAGGATATATTGTGCCTTGAATTAAATAAGAGGCATTCTCTTTTATTATAACTTCATTAAGTTTTTCAGCAAACAACTCTCCAATTATCTTTCTCCTTTCTTCACAACTAAATACACCTTCAAGTTTACTAAGAAACTCTTCCGAAGCATCAATATATATGGGATTTATTCCTGCTTTTTCTAAGTTAATTTTTGATTCTTCTACTTCATTTATTCTAAATAATCCATGATCAATTAGAACTGGGACAACATTGTTTGATCCTATCGCTTTCATAACAATATATGTTGCTACTGTTGAATCTATACCGCCGCTAACTGCTGAAATTACTTTTCCTCCCTTATACATAGATTTTATATCATTTAGTTCATATGCATAATAATTTGAAACTTTTTCACTTATGGAAATTTCCTTAACATCAAAACCAACTAATTGTGCAAAATTTTTGAAAATTAAATCTCCTTTCCTTGTATGGCTAACCTCAGGATGGAATTGAACTCCATAAACGTTCATATTAGGTATTTTAATTGCAGAAATACACCCCTTCTCTGATATGGCATTAATTTCTGCATCGCCTGCTTCAACAACACAATCTCCATGGCTCATCCAGACTTCTTCCGGATTATCAATATTATATATTAATTCATTTCTTTTATTTATAAAAATTTTAGTTCTACCATATTCCGGATTATCAATTATTTTACCGCCAAACATTAATGAAAGCAATTGATGGCCAAAACAAATTCCTAGCATAGGTTTACCCATATTTATTAAATTTTCCATATTTTCCTGTATTTCCTTTATATCATCTCTTAATGCACTCATAGGGCTTCCTGAAATAATAACAGCTTTTGCATTATAAACGTCTTGATTAAATTCTGAAGTCAAAACAGAATTTACATTAATATAAGTCAATCTCTTTTGAATCAAGTGAGTATATTGTGAACCCAAATCAACGATAGCGATATAATCCATTTGAAACCCTCTTTTTAAGGCTTATTTAAACTAAAATGCTTCAAACATTATATAATTTGCTATGCATATAAAGAATTTTTAAAATAATATAAGAAAAATTTAATGCCTGAAAGCCTTAGTGTGAGAAATTAAGAATTAGAAATAGGTTTTTCACCTAGATCTCTCATAAGAAGTCTTGATGCAATAATTAGGGGATCCCAAGCCGGACTTAAAGTTGGTTGATATCCTATATCACTATTAAATAGATCCCATATTGTTGATTTTGTTGTTAGCAAACTAGCGATAACATTAATACGCCAAAATACTGATTCTCCCGGGCCTACAGCTTGAGCTCCTAATAATTTTCCTGTCTTGTTATCTGCAATTACTTTTAGATATAATTTGTTATCTCCCCCAGGAATATAATGAGCCCTTATTCCTGCATTTAATGAAGCCTCAATGGGCTTGAAACCAAATTTTTCTGCTTCAGCTTTAGATAAGCCAGTTCTTGCTATTACCATATCAAATGTCTTTAACGCTGATGTCCCTACACTACCTCTAAACTCTGCTTCCATACCACCTATATTGCTTCCTGCTATATATCCCATTTTATTGGCTATTTGTGCAAAAGGTCTCCA
>DAXV01000067.1:0-10829 GCA_002506595.1 Acidilobaceae archaeon UBA158 | reverse complement strand
ATCTGGATTATTTGTCAATAGTCTTTCATTAACAATAACTCCTCCGCTATTTCCTAAATTAAGCTTCATTTGTTTTGCCAAATCATTATTTGGTTCTATTCCCACACCAACAATAAATATATCGCCATCAAAATTACCATTGCTTGTTTTAACTCTTACTGCTAAATTATTTTGTATTTCAAAAGATTCAACTGGAGAACTCTTTATTATCTCAACTCCTTTGGTTTTCAAATAATCTTCTACAATTGCAGCTAAATCTGGATCTAATGTTTTAGGTAAAATTTGATTAAATGCTTCTATAACAGTTACCTTTAATCCTAAATTTATTAGATTTTCTATTAATTCTATACCTACATAACCAGAGCCTATTAATACAGCCTTTTTGTTTTTACCGAGCTTTAAAGCATAGTCTCTTATAATTTCACCAGATTCTAAATGAGTTATGTAGAAAACGTTTTTTACATTGTTAATTTCAGGCCATATTTTTCCTGCCTTTGATTTAGCCCCAGTTGCCAAAACTAGCTTATCCCAGCTAATGGTTTCTTCTCCACCTGTTTTTAAATCCCTAAGCTTTAATGTCTTATTTTCTGCATCAACCTCTGTTACTTCTTTACCAAATTTTAAATCAATTCCTCTTTTTGTGAATTCCTCTGGCGGATAAAATAATAGATCGTTCAATTCTTTAACTACGTTTCCAATATAATATGGAATCCCACACAATGCAAAGCTTGCATAATTTGTCTTTTCTAAAACTGTTACGCTAAGTGATTTGTTTAATCTTTTTGCTCTTGATGCAACAGCCATACCCCCAGCTCCAGCACCAATTATAACAATTTTTTGCATCTGATATTCACCAAATAATTATGAAATAAATGAGAAAATAAAGTTTTGCTATAAATAATTTGAAATAAGATTGTTATGATTTCAGTATAACGCCTCCTCCAGAATCCTTTATTATTTTCGTTAATTCTGAAGTTATTTTTACTATTTCATTAGAATTTCCTTCAAGTTTAATGTTTATAGATGCTTTTGTTACAGTTTGTAAGTTTAAGCTTTCCTCTATATCTATTTTAGCTTTTATAAATATATCTTCACAAGATGCAATAGCCCATGCAGATGATTTTGTTGCTATGCAATTTAATCCATCAATATAGTTTTTTATCATTTCAAAACCTTTCAACAAATTGCTCGGATCTTCATAAACTATCTCTAATTCTGTTGCTGATATCATTTTTACCCCTAATTTTAATTTATAGTCTAAGATTATAATTTTAATTTGCTAATTTTATACTGGCTAAGTTTAGGGGATAAATTTGGTCAAGTATGCTATATCATATTCAATAAATGATATGGTCGGTAGGAATGTTATAAATAATTTTATAGAAAGGCTGGGAAAAATAAATATAAGCTATTGCAAAAAAGCAGTTTCATGTTATGATATAGGAAAGGCTAAAATAGCAGGTTTTGATGAAGAAACAATAAATTTTGATTTCTTAGATGACGTTTTTAACGAAGAAATTGATTTTATTATTGTTGTATCAAAGCACCAATCAACAAGTAATATGAGAACCCTTAGTATTCACCATACAGGCAATCCTGGAAATGAAGCGAGCTTTGGAGGAAGGCCAAGGGAGTTATCTTATGTAAACCCTATAATAACTAAATACGTTTTTAAGAATTATTATAAAAATTCTAAAGGATTAAATGACTATTCATTTACTTTTGAAGCAACCCATCATGGGCCTACTTCACTAAGAAAACCACTTTTATTTATTGAAATTGGAAGCACAGAAAAAGAATGGAATGATTCTAATGCAGTAAATGCATTATCTCAAACTTTAATTGACGTTTTAGAAGGCGATCCAAAAGAGGATTGCATACCTGCTTTAGGAATTGGATCTACACATTATCCTAAGAAATTTACAGATCTTGAATTAAATAATAGTTATTGTTTTGGTCATATAATTTCTAAGTATTATGTAGATTATCTAGATAAGGATTTATTGCAACAAAGCATTATTAAAAGCATTCCTAATGCTAAAGTTGCTATTATTGAAAAGAAGGGAATAAAGTCTGAGACAAGAAAAAAGATTGAAAACATATTAAAAGAATTGAGTATAGAAGTAATTTATGTATAGAATTGGTAGCCGGGCGGGGATTCGAACCCCGGTCACGGGGGTTCCTTTGGCTACCTTTTTGCCATCCAAGGCCCCGCATCCTGGGCCGCTAGACGACCCGGCTTCATAATTATAAGGATTGAAAAAAGGATTAAAAATTTATTTTTATTTAAAGCCAAACAAAAAACTATAAAAATATAGGATTATTTCCCTTTAAATGATGGCTTTCTTTTTTCTAAAAATGCAGTAACTCCTTCAGAGACGTCTTCGGTGCTAAATAATATACCAAACAAGTTCGCTTCCAAGTTCAATCCAGCCCATATATTGCTTTCAAGACCTTGTTCTATAGAAAGCTTGGCTGCCATCAATGCTAAGGGTGGCTTTTCAGCTATCTTTAATGCCAATTCTCTTGCTTCCTGTTCTAGTCTTTCTGGGGGAACTACCTTATCGACTAATTTCAACGATAAGGCATCTTTAGCTGTTATACTATCACCAGTAAATATCATTAATTTTGATTGTCCTCTTCCAACTAATCTAGGTAATCTTTGAGTACCTCCAGCTCCTGGAATGAACCCAATGTTTATTTCTGGTTGTCCTAACATTGCAGTTTCTGATGCTATTCTTATATCTCCGCTCATAGCAAGTTCTAAGCCGCCTCCTAATGCATATCCATTAATTGCTATAATAATTGGCTTTGCATAGAATTCCATCTTTAAGGTTAATTCTTGGAACTTCTTTGAAAATATTGCAGCCTGTATTGGGGTAATTCCTGCAAATGCTGATACATCCGCTCCCGCGCTAAAGGCCCTTCCAGAACCTGTTATAATTAAGACCCTTATATCATCATTTAACTCGAGCTCGTTTAAAGTCTCTTCTAATTCTTTTATAGTATCTGGAGAAATTGCATTAAGCTTGTTAGGCCTATTTAATACTATCCAAGCAATTGGTTTTTCATACCTTATTATTAAAGTCTTCTTGTTAACTTCTTCAACTTTATTATATTCATAGAATCCTTTTCCAGTTTTCCTTCCAAGCTGGTTATTTGATTCCATAGTCTTTAGCATATTTGTTGGCTCAAATTCTTCATGGCCAAGGATTTGTTTTAATTGTTTTAAGGCATTGTTTATTTTATCTATTCCAAAATCATCTGCAAATTCAAATAATCCTTTAGGCCATCCTAAACCAAGTTTTACTGCCTTATCTATATCTTCTTTTGTTGCAACATCGTTTTCCAATAACCATGAACCTTCATTAATTGCTGGGGCAATTAATAATGTTGGGTCAACCTTATTAGCTAAATCCTTTGGGATTTGAGGTCTTACATATGCTCCAGGCTTTGGATATTCATAGAATCCTTTACCTGATTTCATTCCAAGTTCTTTTGAATTGAATTTTTGCTCAAATAATGGGCAATGAGTCATTTTGAAACCTCTTTCTGTCATGGCTTTATTTACAAAGTAAAACACATCAATACCGCTATAATCAGCTAATTCAAACGCACCCATGGGGAAGTTTAAACCATATCTAACAGCAGAATCGATCTCTAATATTGAATATAACCCTTTATATGTAAGCCAGCAAGCTGTGTTTAAAAATCTAGCCAATACTCTATTTGCTATAAAGCCTGGGACGTCTTTTTTAACAATAACTGGTTGCTTTCCAAAATTTTTGGCCATTTGATAAGTTACAGAAACAGTTTCATCAGAAGTTTTTTCTCCTTTTATTATTTCTACTAAAGGCATCAAAGGTGGAGGGTTAAAGAAGTGCATCCCTACAACTAATTCTGGAGATGATGTAACAGAAGCAATTTCAGTTATAGGAAGACTGCTCGTATTTGTTGCCATTATTGTATCTTGTTTTCTGTTCTTATCTATAAATTTGAATAGTGCTTGCTTTAGATCTAATCTTTCAGGAATTGCCTCAATAAACATGTCTGATTCTTTAATTGCATTTTCAAATTCTTTGGTAAAATTGCCTTGGGGGTCTGTATTGACTACAGGAATTATTCTAGACATAATAGAATCAACGCTTTCTTTTAGGCTCCCTTTTTCAGAAAGCTTCGATAAACTCCATTTTATTTTATCTAAGCCATTTTTAACAATATCATTGCTTATATCTGCAAGAAATACTTTATAACCTGCAACAGCAGCTATTTCTGCTATTCCGTGACCCATAGTTCCTGCTCCTATAACTAAGATTGTCTTTATTTTATCTGCAGAGAGCAATTTATTTCACCCATTTACTTATATCTTAAAGTGAAAATAAAGATTTATTGGAGAAAGTATTTATAAAATTTGTTAATCTTCCTTTATATTTTAAAATGAAATTATTTCTAAAAATTTTTAATTTTTCTAAATTCTATAATTTAAATTTTGTTAATCTAATTCCCACAATTAAGAAAATATTATGCTTTCATTAACAAATTTATTTAAAAAGTTTCTTTTATCGCTATAGATATGGGTGGTAAAAGATGAGCGACTATTTAGATCAGGTTAAAGATGCAATAAGGTCTGAGATCACGAAGAATGGATTAAAGATAGAATCAAGGGGTAAGAATTCATTTGCATTAGTAAAAGAAGGAACCGATTTCATGATTGTAAGGGATTCAGACGAACAAGTAGAAATTTCATATAAAGGTCAAAGATATCAATATGATAAATATTATACAAAGCCTCAGCATCTAGCTCAAGTAATAACAAATGTAATGAATGCAGCGCTAGGACTTAGTAAACAAGCATAAGAAAAATAAATTTATAAAAGAATTTTTATTAATAATATAAATCTCATCTGTTTTATGCTTATAACATAAATGAATCAAAAGTTTCTTATAATTTTATAAATTAGTAATTAAATTTTAATTAATGATACCTAAAATGATTTTTATTTGTATTAAAAATCAATATAAAATTAGCAAAAATATATTAATTTAAAAATAAAAAATAAAAATATATTTTATTTATTTTAAGGTTATGGATAGTTTTCAGGAACTTTGGCCCTGAAGAATTTGCCTGTTTCTGGGCTCTTGAAAAGGCCTATTTTAACGCCTTTTCTGCTTTTCGGAGCCAAAGTCCATACTTTTATTGGAGATAATTCAACTTCCTTTCCAGATGATGGATCTTTTACCTTAACAGGTGGGAACTTTTCAGGCATCACATTTCACCTCATATTTCTATGGTTGATAATATGGATCTAAGTTATTAAATGTTATTGGCATAGTTTAGAAATTTTTATGGTCTATGATTAAATACCTTTAAAAGTAATATTAAAGGAATTCTATAAAGTTAGTGGGATTAACTTCTATGCTAAATATTAGATAATTTGTAAATAATTTGTTATTGAAAAATTGGAGCCCATTATGGGTGTGGCGGGCCCGCCGGGATTCGAACCCGGGACTTCCGTCAACGGCAGGCTAGGCTACTGCCCTTTGTCTACGGGTTAAGAGCCCGCCGCTCTACCTGGCTGAGCTACGGGCCCATCCAGCATTTAATCTCTAGAATATTTATCCACTTAATAACTTTATGCTTTTATTATACTTAAATTAAGCATTACTTTTTTAAAAATAGCTTTAAATAATGAGTATACATAATAATCTTATAGAAAGACTAGAAAACAATCAATTATTGTGCATATATGATTCGTCAGCTGTCTATATTAGATTAGTCATTTGGCGAAAGTTTTTATAGGGGTAGGAGATCTTTAAAATAAGTAAGGTGTTAATATTTGGTAAATCCGAAAGCTGGCATACATGGTTGGGGTGCTTACATACCTATATATAGATTGCCATTATCAGATATAGCTAAGGTATGGGGTTGGCACCCAGATCAATATAAAGGATTAGCTGTTGAGGAAAAAGCTATTGCAGGTTCTGATGAAGATGCCTTAACTATGGGATATGAGGCAGCTTATAATGCAATTCAAAGAGCTAAAATAGAACCTAAAAAAATTGGTGCAATATTTTTTGGAACAGAATCCAAGCCATATGCAGTTAAGCCAAGCGCAACAATTATAGGGGAAGCATTAGGAATAACCCCATATACAATGGCAAGCGATCTCGAATTTGCATGCAGAGCTGCAAGTGAAGGGATGAGGTCTTTAATTGGTATGGCAGCTTCAGGGCTTATAGATTATGGTTTAGCCATAGGTAGCGATACAGCACAAGCAAATCCAGGAGATGTGTTAGAATTTACAGCGGCTAGTGGAGCGGCTGCTTTTGTAATAGGTAAAACTAATAATGCAGTAGCAATTATAGAAGACTCTGTAACATTTGTTACAGATACCCCAGACTTCTGGAGAAGATCTTCTCAACCATACCCTCTTCATGGTGAAGGATTTACTGGAGAGCCAGCATATTTCTATCATATTGAAAATGCAGTAAAGACATTATTAGAGAGAACAGGGTTAAAGCCAAGTGACTTTGATTATGCAATATTTCATCAACCAAATGGAAAGTTTCCAGTAAAAGTTGGCCAAGACTTAGGATTTAATATGGATCAAATGAAAGATGGCTTGGTAACACCAATGATAGGAAATACTTATAATGCAAGTGCATTAATGGGCCTAGCAAGGGTTTTAGATAAAGCTAAGGCAGGACAAAAAATATTATTAGCTCCTTTTGGAAGCGGTGCAGGTAGCGATGCCTATTTAATAACTGTTACAGATGAGGTAGAAAATAGAAAGCATCTAGCCCCGATGGTAGATGATTATCTAAATAGGAAAATTCTGATAAATTATGCGACTTATGCTAGGAGTAGATCTATAATTCATGTAATTAAATGAGGTGAGAGAAATGGTAGTTTATGTTGAAGGAGTCGGAATGACAAAAATAGACAGGCATTATGATTTTAGCCTAAAGGATTTAGCAGCAAAGGCTGCTTTTAATGCAATAGACCAAGCAGGAGGTACAGATGGAATAGATTATCTCATATTTTCTAGCAGTTTAGCATCTTTGCAGGATTCTCAATTAGATTCGGCTAGCTATTTAGCATTATCTTTGGGCTTAAAAGGAGTGAGGGCATTAAATGTTGAAGCAGGAGAAGCAAGCGGATTAGCAGCAATTTCAGTAGCAAAATCATTATTGGAATCACATCAAGCAGACAAGGTATTAGTTGTTGGTGCCGAAAAATTAAATGAATTTGTAAGTTCAAAGGTTTACAAACAATTGCAAATGTTATATGATGGTGATACAAAGTCTTTCTATAATATTGGATTTGCAGGAGAGGCAGCACTATTAATGAGGCTCTATATGGATACCTATAATGTAGATAGGGAAACAATGTCTTATTGGCCAGCGTTAATGCATTCTAATGCAAAAGAAAATCCATATGCTATGTTAAATTTTGCAATAAAACCTGATAAGGTTGCAAAGTCCCAAATTTTAGCAGACCCTATTACACTCCTCGATTCGTATCCATTAGGTGATGGAGCTGCGGCTGTGATATTATCTAATAAAGATGTAGCCAAATCACCTATTGCAAAAATTTCTGCAATTGAATCATCAACTGGTTATGGATCAATAGAATTATCTGATGATCCATTGCAATTCGATTCCTTATCAGATGCTTATAGAAGAATATCTAATATTGCAGATGTATCAAATATAGATTTTATTGAGATTCATGACTCTTTCACAATAACTGCAATGATAATATTAGAAACCTTAGGGTTAGCAAATCGCGGAAAAGCTGCGGAATTGGTATCAACTGGTTATTTCTCTCCAGGAGGAAAGGGTCCTGCTGCAAATCTAAGCGGAGGATTAAAGGCTAGAGGTCATCCTTTAGGAGCTACTGGTGTGTATCAAATAGTAGAATCATCGTTGCAAGTCTCTGGAAAATTCCCAGGTATTAAATTAAGCAATGCAAAGAAAGGTTTAGTAGTATCTCTTAATGGGTTGGGTTCAAGCGCTTATGTAGCTTTAGTTGAGGAGGTGTAAAACAATGTCGATGGATTTATCTATATCTAGATTTTGGAGAAAGAAGGAGATCATTTATAAATTAAATGGTGCAAAATGCAAATCCTGCGGTAAGGTTCATTATCCGCCAAAGAATGCATGCCCATATTGCGGAAGCAGAGATTTAGAATATATAGAATTGCCAAGAAAAGGTAAACTAATATCATACACAACAATTTACGCAATACCGGAAGGAGCAAGATCTCAATCACCAATATATTTTGGCTTAATAGATTTGGGTATTACTAAGATTACAGCAGAATTAACGGATATAACAGATCCCAGCATTTTAAAGAAGGATATGGAAGTTGAGGCAACATTAAGGAAAACACAAGAAGATAGAGATGCCGGGCTTATTTATTATGTACTAAAGTTCAGACCTGTATTGGTGCAAAAATAAATGAGTATTAATATCGATGAAATTTTAAATAGATTAGAGAAAGGAGAAATCAGCATAAGTAAATTAGATTATTTTTTAAAAAGTTCAAACTTAGCAGCGTTAGTTAGAAGGTTATATTTAGAGAAAAAATATAATATAAAGCTTTCCGCAATAGCCTCTACTTTATTAGATTTTGAAGACCTTGTAGGGCATAATATAGAAAATCCTATTGGAGCAATTCAAGTACCTGTTGGCATAGTTGGACCTCTTAAAATAAATGGTGACTATGCAAGAGGCGAATTTTTTGTACCAATGGCCACAACAGAAGGTGCTTTAGTCGCTGGAGTTAACAGAGGAGTTAAAACATTAACGTTAAGCGGTGGAGTTAAAACAAAAATACTATACGATGGAATGGCCAGAGCCCCTCTTATTTGGACTCCAAGTGTTGAAGAAGCTCATAAATTATCTATATGGCTTAAAGGAAATGTTGATAAATTTAAAGAATTGACAAAGCAAGTTACTAGTCATGGAGAGCTTAAAGATATGCAAATTTTTATAGTTGGTAATATGATATGGCCTAGGTTTGTTTTTAATACAGCCGATGCTATGGGAATGAACATGGCTACTATAGCAAGTGATAGAATATGCAAATATATAGATGATACATATGAAGGACCTCATAAATGCATTAGCGTAAGCGGTAATCTATGCGTTGATAAAAAACCTAGCTATCTTGATAAGATATTGGGAAGAGGAAAATATGTTATAGCAGAGGCCATAATTAAAAAAGAAATACTTAAAGATGTTATGAGATTAAGCTCCTATGAAATCGATTATATTAATAAATCTAAAAACCTTTTAGGAAATGCTGTTTCAGGTAGTTTAAGTTATAATGCACAATTTGCAAACATAATAGCAGCAATATTTTTGGCAACTGGACAAGATTTGGCTCAGGTTGTTGAAAGTAGCTTGGGTTATGTATGGACTGAAACTAGAGGGGAAGATCTATACATATCTGTTACCTTAACTAGCTTAGAAGTCGGTACTGTTGGAGGAGGAACGTGGCTTCCAACTCAAAAAGAATCACTGCAATTATTGGGTATATCAGGAGGAGGTAATCCTCCAGGAACTAATTCGTTGAAATTGGCTGAAATAATTGCTTCAACTGCACTAGCTGGTGAGCTTAATTTGTTGGCTGCTCAAGCTACAGGAGAATTGGCATCTGCTCATGAAAAGCTGGGTAGAGTTAAAAAATAGCATAATAAATCATTTATTTTGTAATTATAAAAATTTAGCATCTTAAACCCATATTTCTTGCACAGCTTGATATACCATTAAATGCGTGTCTTATTATATCATCAATTTTCTTTGTCACATCCATTATAGCAGGGCTATTGTCTAAAATTCCATTTTCATCGAGAGAGAAGGATATCGATTTATCAAATATTTTTATATTAATTTTATCTTGCATAATCTCTATTTTTGTATCCTTTATTCCAAGCTCTATATAATCTGGAGATAATGTAAACCCAAATGCATTGCTGCCTGTTTTCCATAGCTTTGTTTCATTACCATTAACTAACCTATAAGTGTTAGAGCAATCACTTGAACAAAGAACTCCTTTATCAGTTTTATTGCATAAATTCTTATTCGAGCTTAGGCATTCAACATATTTGTTAATTTCTTCAATTCTATTTATTAAATTAAGTATGTTTACAATTGATACAGATGCCATTGAACTTAAACCTTTCTTTCTAGACATGGACTTTGATAATGTTTCTAATCTATCAATTAATTGGCTTTCAGGCACATTCTTCACCTTGTTTTCTTACTGTTTTAATTTCTAAGCAGATTGGGTATTATAAGTACTTCTATTTTTAAGTTTTATATCCATTATGAGAAACAGGGTACTAATATGATGAAATGTAGTTGCGATGATAAATCAAAAATAGACTTGGTATTATGTTTAGCCCCGCCTGCTGGAGAATATGAAGTTCAAATCGATTTGGGGAGCAATAAAAAACTAGTTATAAATTCGGAAGGTATTTATTTAAGATCTTTTTCTCTTGATGATTTCTTACCATTTATGCAAACAAGGCAGGTCAAATTGAAAGAGAAAGACATCGATCTATTTAAATTATCTATGAAAGATCTTTTATGTAAGACCATAGATTCTTTAATAGATGCATCAAATCATGGTTCGATTTATGCCAAAGAAAAGGTAGAGAGATGCTCAGAATTAATAGAAGAATTATCAAGATATTGTAAGGATTCTAAATAACTTAAATTCATTTTATAATAAATTGATAATTAATCAATGCAAAATCATCAACAATTAAAAACTATAAAAAGAAAATGTATTTAGTGTTTACCCGTGGCGTAAATT